>CAMAPG010000100.1 GCA_945859965.1 Opitutus sp. GAS368
CTTCGAGCAGAAGCCAGCGCGTCACGGCGGGCAGATCGAGCACGCGTTCATCGCCCAGGAATTCCCGCAGATACCGACGAACGTCGGGAATCGAGGTGGAGTCCGGTGAGCCCAGGTTGACCAGCAGAACGGCGCGTTGAGACATGCGCTGGAATTGGTCGGAAGATTCCGGGTGAAGTCAACTGGCGCGATGGGCGGAAAATCCGGGAAATTCAGCCGGGGAGTCTTTGGCCACGAAAGATCACAAGGAACACAAGGATCAGAACCCAATCACGGTTTTCTTTGTGCTCCTTGTGATCTTTCGTGGCCAAAACGGTTTGGTTCAGGCGGCTTTGCGGCAGCCTTGAATCTGGCGGATGAGCCGGTGGACATTTTCCGGGGCAATGCGGTCGGTAATGATCGACCGGGGAAAGTTGTGCTCCAAGTCGAGCCGCACGCCATCCTCCGAGCCTGGGCGGACAAAATCGTTTATAAAGTCCATTCCGCCGCGCGGCTTGATCCAGTGATAGTACGGATCGGGATTCTCCGATTCGATGACGATGTCGTCGTGGAGGAAAATGCGGCAGTACAGCGTCAGGTCGCGAAACGAGGCGAACCACGTGGGTGGGTTCACCAGCTGATCTCGAATGATGAGGGTCATTGAGGGATTTACAGCAGAACCACTGCCAACCAGACGGGACAAAGTGCTTACGGGCGATCTTTTGAGCTTAAACCAAAAGGAGCCACGCTTCCTTCCAACACAAGCTTGTTAACTGACCGTCCGTGGCATCCATTGTTCATCGAATCTATATGAGCACTCCGCGTCCTCCGGTTCTTCTGATCATCCGCGATGGTTGGGGCAAAAACCCCGATCCCACCCAGGATATATTCAATGCGACCATCCAGGCTGAGACGCCCTGCGACGACCGGCTGCACGCCACTTATCCCGTCACGCTGTTGAAGGCCTCGGGACTCGATGTCGGTTTGCCCGACGGGGTGATGGGCAACAGCGAAGTGGGCCATGAGAACATCGGCGCGGGCCGGATTGTGGACCAGGAACTCGTGCGCCTGAACAAATTCTTCTCGGAAAAACGGCTGGCCTCGAATCCGGTCTGGCGTGGCGCAGTCGAGCGGGTGAAGACACGCCGTTCCCGGCTGCACCTGATGGGGATCGTGTCCGACGCCGGGGTTCACGGAATGCTGGAACATCTCTACGGCCTGCTTCGCCAGTCCAAGGAGGATGGCATTCAAGAGGTGTACATTCATGCATTCACGGATGGGCGGGATACGCCCCCGACGAGCGGTTTGCGCTATGTGCGCGAAGTGGACGAGCAGTGCCGGAAAATCGGCGTGGGCCGGATCGCCACGGTGTGCGGGCGGTTTTGGGCGATGGACCGCGACAATCGTTGGGAACGGGTCGGCAAGGCCTATGCGATGCTGACTGGGAGGAAAGCCGAGGCGACGGCGGCCAGTGCCGCGGCGGCCGTGCAGCACTATTATGATCATCCGCTCAGCCCGACCCAGAACGGGGATGAGTTTGTGGCCCCGACCTGGATCGTGGGCGCCGATGGCAAGCCGTTGGGCACTTTCCGCGATGGCGATGCGGTGTTGTTTTATAATTACCGTGGCGACCGGCCGCGCGAGCTGACGAAGGCCTTTGTCCTCGACGGCTTCAAGGACTTCGACCGCGGGGCCAAGCTCGACCTCTATTATGCGACGATGACCGAGTACGAGGCGGGCCTGCCGGTGCAGGTGATTTCGCCGAAGCCGGAGCAGCTCAAAAATATTCTGGGCCAGGTCGTGGCCGATGCCGGCCTGAAGCAGTTTCGTTGTGCGGAGACGGAGAAGAACCCGCATGTGACATTTTTCTTCAATAATTACCGTGCGTCTCCCTTTCCGGGGGAGGAACGTGCCTGCCCGGCGAGTCCGAAGGTTGCCACCTATGATTTGCAGCCGGAGATGTCGGCGTCCGAAGTCACGCGTCTCGCCAAGGAGGCGATCCTCTCCGGAAAATACGCGCTGATTGTCGTCAACTATGCCAATCCCGACATGGTGGGCCATACCGGTTCGCTGCCGGCCGCCATCACGGCGGTCGAAGTCACGGACCGCGGAGTGGGTGAGTTGCTGGCCGCGCTGCAGCAGATGAAAGGAAAGGCGTTGATCTGCGCGGACCACGGCAATTGTGAGCAGATGTGGGATCCGGTGCACAACGTGCCCCACACCTCCCATACGCTCAACCAAGTGGAAACCTTGGTGGTGGGTCCGGAGTTTGCCGCAGGCAAAACGAAATTGCGGTCCGGCGGACGCCTGGCCGATATCGCTCCGACTCTCCTGGACTTAATGGGGCTGCCCAAGCCGCAGGAGATGACGGGGAAGAGCCTGGTCGTGAGCGACTGACCTGGTTCGCAGGGATGGCACCCTCCAGGTGCGGAGCTGGCCCGACTTCAAGTTGGAGCGCGCGTGGAATTTGGGAATAGGTGGGATCACCGTGCTCGTAGTGTCACCCGCAGGAGATCGATTGGTGGTGGGGACCGCCAGCGGGACGCTGCATGTTTTTTCCACGGTTGATTGGCGGGAGATCATGATCATGTCCGGCATGGATCGGAGCGAGAAGGGGGACCGGACGTTGGTTCAGCTTTCCTTCAGCGATGATGAAAGCGTGCTGGTGGCCCGTTTTGACAATGGCTATGTCCGGGTTTGGCGCCGAGAACCCTGAGAGGCATTGAAAGAGGATGGCCTTCGCCATTGGGCTGCCGTTTTCTGTTTCCAGGTGGGGAGGCAAAATCTGTTTGCCCGCCGCCCGGTCGGTGCGCTTAGTTCAGCCTTTATCCACGTCCACCTCCTACCATGAAGCGCACCCATCACTGTGCCCAGCTGACCAAGGCCGATCTCGGCACAACCGCCTCTCTCCTGGGCTGGGTGGATTCGATCCGCGACCACGGTGGCATCCTCTTCGTCGACTTGCGCGACCGCAAGGGCATCACCCAGGTCAAGTTCGACCCGCAGGTGAACCCGGCCCTCGCCGCCCAGGCGGCGCAGGTGAAGCCGGAGTCGGTGATCGGCGTGACCGGCAAGATCGTCCCGCGCCCGGAAGGCACGATCAATGCGGGACTGCCGACCGGCGAAGTGGAGGTCGATGCGACCGAGCTGACCATTCACAATCTTTCCGAGACTCCGCCGTTTCCGCTCGATGATGCCGGTGGCGACAAGGTGAACGAAGATCTCCGCCTTACTTACCGTTATCTCGATCTGCGCCGTCCGAAGATGCGCAAGCATCTCCAGGTCCGCCACCGCGCCACGAAGTCCATTCGCGATTATTTCGACGCCCAGGAATTCATCGAGGTCGAGACCCCCGCGCTGTTTAAAAGCACGCCGGAAGGCGCACGCGAATACCTCGTGCCGTCCCGCATCCATCCGGGCCAGTTTTACGCGCTCTCGCAGTCGCCCCAGCAGTTCAAGCAGATCCTGATGGTCGCGGGCGTCGAAAAATATTTCCAGATCGCCCGCTGCTTTCGCGACGAGGATTTGCGCGCGGACCGCCAGATGGAATTTACGCAGGTCGACGTGGAGGCATCGTTTGTCACGCGCGAGGACATCTATGCGCTGTTCGAAGGCATGCTGAAAAAGATCTGGAAGGATGTGCTGGGCACGGACATTCCGACGCCGTTTCCGCGCATGGCGTTCGGCGATGCGATGAACCGTTATGGCGTGGACAAGCCCGACACCCGGTTTGCGCTGGAGCTGGTGGATTTGTCGGAAACATTCCGCTCCTCCGCCTTCAAGGTTTTCCAAGGCACAGTCGCCAGCGGCGGTGTGATCAAGGCGTTCAATGCCAAGGGCCTCGCCGATCTCACCCAAGGCGAGCTGAAGAGCCTCGAAGAGATCGCGAAGTCACTCGGGGCCAAGGGCCTCGCCTTTATCAAGGTCGAAGGCGGCGAATGGAAATCGCCGATCGTGAAGTTTTTCTCCGATGCCGAAAAAGCGGCCCTCACCGCCCAGTTGGGGCTGGCCGAAGGCGACATGGTCTTTTTCGCGGCGGCACCGTGGGAGAAGGCTTGTGCCATTCTCGGTCGCATCCGCCTCGAAGCAGCTACTTTGCTGCAAAAACGCGGCAAACTCTCGATCCGGCCGGATGACTGGAAGTTTCTCTGGGTGATCGACTTTCCGCTGATGTCGCACGACGAAGCCGAGAATCGCTACGTCGCGACGCATCATCCGTTCACCGCTCCCGTTCCCGAGGATGCCGCTTTTCTCGACAGCGATCCGAAGAAAGTCCGCGGGCAGCATTACGATGTTGTGCTGAACGGCATGGAACTCGGCGGTGGTTCGATTCGCATTCACCAGCCGGCTTTGCAGAAGAAAGTTTTCGAAGAAGTGCTGAAAATCCCGGCGGACGTCGTGGAAAGCCGCTTTGGCTACATGCTGAAGGCCTTCACCTACGGCGCGCCTCCCCACGGCGGCATCGCGTTCGGTCTCGACCGGGTGGTGGCGCTGTTGTGCGGGACCACGAGCATTCGGGATGTCATTGCGTTTCCGAAGACCCAAAAGGGCCAGGATCTCATGGCTCAGAGCCCGACGCCGGTGACCGCCAAGCAGCTCAAGGAACTGCATATTCAAACGGTGATGCCGGAGTAGGGCAGCGGGTGCCCTACAGTTATCGGGTAAAGTGATGGGTTAATGGGCGCGAAGCGCGGAACCTTGCCATTAACAGATAACTCTTAACTATTTCTTCTGCCCACAGGGCAGCCCCATGAAACTGATTATCGCCATCATCAAGCCATTCAAACTTGAGGAAGTGAAAGCGGCCCTTTCCGCAATCGGCATCGAGGGCATGACAGTGACCGAGGTCAAAGGCTTCGGCCGGCAAAAGGGGCACACCGAGATTTATCGCGGCAGCGAGTACACCGTCGATTTTCTGCCCAAGGTCAAAATCGAGATCGCGGTGAGCGCCGAAGTGGTGCCCCAGACCATCGAGGCGATCCTCAAGGCGGCGAAGACGGGCAAGATCGGCGACGGTAAGATTTTCGTGGTTCCGGTCGACGAGGTCACGCGCATCCGCACCGACGAGCACGGCGAATCGGCGGTTTGAAGCGGAGATTGGGATTGTTGGGCGGGGCAGGGTGTTTTCTCCCGGCGAGAGAATTGCTTTAAACACGGAGGGCATGGAGGAGGAAAAACGCTCAACGTTTAACTTTTAACGCTGAACGCTCAAGTGAAGGCCGAACTCCTATTCCGGAGTCATGGCCCGACGTGAGCGTTAAAAGTTAAGTGTTGAGCGTTGAAAGTTCTTTCCCGGGCCGATTCAGCAGGGTGGAGGGACAGAGGAAAGCGGGCTCGCGAAGTCTGCGACTCAGATGGCATTGCTCCTGCTTAGGAGGGCATCGCACTATGAGAACCCTGTTGAACCACCTGTGTCGTTACGCTGCTTTCGCGCTCCTGGCGGGCTACGCCGCCAGCTCAGCTCATGCCCAGGCCGCGGCTTCGGCCGCGGCGACCCCACCGCCACCCACCCTTGAACAACGTGTCGCCGGGCTCGAAGCCTATCTCGGCAACGGCGATCCGACGGGCGCGCTCAAAGACGCCAAGGGTAATATTCCCGCGGGACTGACGACGTCCTCCGTGGGGGTCGCGGGTCCCGGCCACAACGGCTGGATGATGACCTGCGCGGCGCTCGTTTTGTTCATGACGCTGCCCGGTCTCGCGCTGTTCTACGGCGGTTTGGTGCGCACCAAGAACGTCCTTTCCGTGATGGCCCAGTGTCTCGGCTGCGCCGGCTTGGTGACCATCCTCTGGTGGGCGTTCGGCTACAGCCTGGTTTTCGGGAAAAGTTTCAACAGCCCGTTCCTCGGCGGCTCGGAATATTTTTTTTTCAAGGGGGTCGATAGCGTGCCCAACACCGATTACGCGTACTGGGTTTCGCAGAACGTGTTCTCCATCTATCAGCTGATGTTTGCGATCATCACTCCCGCCCTGATCGTGGGCGCGATTGCCGAGCGCATGAAGTTCAGTGCGATCATGCTGTTCATCACGATCTGGATGTTCGCGGTTTATTTCCCGCTGGCCCACATGGTGTGGGGCGTCACGGGTTACATGAACGGCGTGTGGAACGCGGGTGCGGCCATCAAGGCTATCGACTTCGCGGGTGGCACCGTGGTGCACATGTCATCCGGCTGGTCCGCGTTGATCCTATGTCGGATCCTCGGGCCCCGCCTCGGTTTCGGTAAAACCCCGATGCCTCCGCACAGCATGGTGCTCTGCATGATCGGCACCGGTATGCTCTGGGTCGGCTGGTACGGTTTCAATGCGGGCTCTGCGGTTGCGGCCGATGGTGTCTCCGCCAATGCCTTTACCACCACGACCCTTGCCACTGCGGTGGCCTCGTTCACCTGGGCCGCCCTCGAATACCTGGTGCGCAAAAAAGCGAGCGTCCTCGGCTTTTGCTCCGGGGCTGTGGCTGGACTTGTCGTGGTCACGCCCGCATGCGGCTTCATCAACAGCACCTCCGCGATGTGGGTGGGTTTGCTGGCCGGCGCCGTTCCTTTTTTCGCCTGCACGAAGCTCAAGCCGCTCCTGGGTTATGATGATGCGCTCGACACTTTCGGCATCCATGCGGTCGGTGGCACCTTGGGGGCCTTTATCACGGGCATCTTTGCCACGAGTTCGGTCAACGGCAACCTGAACATCAATTTGAAGGATCTCCTCGGCAATGGCCTCTGGATGCAGCAACTCAAGGCGATCGGCCTGACACTTGCCCTTTCCGTTGTCTCCACCGTGATCATCGCCTATTTCGTCAAGGCGGTCCTGGGTGGCCTACGCCCAACCCCCGAGGGCGAGCAAGAAGGTCTCGACCTCACCGACCACGGCGAAGAAGGTTATATCTACGAGACCAAGTCCTAAGCCTCGCCAAATCTTAATCCAGACACTCCATGAAACTCATCATCGCTATCATCAAACCTTTCAAACTCGATGAAGTGAAAGAGGCGCTGGGCGCCGCCGGCATCGAAGGCATGACGGTCACTGAGGTCAAAGGCTTTGGCCGCCAAAAGGGCCACACTGAGATTTACCGCGGCAGCGAATACACCGTGGATTTTCTCCCCAAGGTGAAGATCGAGATCGCTGTTGCGGACGAAGTCGTTGGCAAGGCAGTCAACGCGATCGTGGGCGCGGCCAAGACCGGCAAGATCGGCGACGGCAAGGTCTTCGTGCTTCCCCTCGAGGAAGTCGTGCGCATCCGCACCGACGAGCGCGGCGAAAACGCCATCTGAGCGTCGAACGACGCTGGTTTTATCAAGACCGCCTTCACGGGCGGCCTTTTTCTTTGGAGTAGGGCGGGTCTTTGACCCGCCCCTTCGCTTACCATCCTGTAGCGGCGGTCCATGACTGCCGATTCCGTGGGGTCGAACCCGGCGGTCATAGACCGCCGCTACAGAGACAAGGCTACGCCTTTTTCTTTTCCGGCAGTGCCCGTGTCGCGATCTCGGTCTTCAGTTTTTCAAAATACGTCGCAAACGGCTGCACGCCTTCATCGCCCCGGGCGCGACTGCGCACGCTGACGGACTGCGTTTCGGCTTCCTTGGTGCCAAGGACGAGCGTGTAGGGAACCTTGTCGATTTCGGCCCGGCGAATCTTGGCGCCGAGCTTGTCATTGCGTTCGTCCATTGTGGCCCGCACGCCGGCGGCCTTGAGTTGGGCCAGCAGGCCCTGATCGTACGCGAGGGTTTTGTCGCTGATTGGCACGAGCCGCACTTGCTCGGGGGCGAGCCAGACGGGAAAATCGCCGCCGAAATGTTCAATGAGCACGCCGCAAAAGCGTTCCATCGAACCGAAGGGCGCGCGATGGATCATCACCGGGCGATGCGCCTTGTTGTCGGCACCAATGTAAGTGAGATCGAACCGGACGGGCAGGTTGTAGTCCACCTGCACGGTGCCGAGCTGCCACTCACGGCCGATCACATCGCGGACCACGAAGTCGATCTTCGGTCCGTAGAACGCGGCTTCACCGGGCTCCTCGGCGAACGGCACCCCGAGGGTCTTCGCCGCTTCGCGACACGCGGTCTCGGCTTTGTCCCAATTGGCGGACTCGCCGGTGTATTTGTTCGAGTCGGGATCGCGCAAGCCGACGCGCACGCGATAATCGCTCATGCCGAGCGTGGTGAGCACCGTTTTCACGAGGGCGAGACAGCCGATGACTTCCTGGGCGACCTGGTCCTCCGTGCAGAAAAGATGCGCATCGTCCTGCGTAAAGCCGCGGACGCGGGTCAGGCCATTGAGTTCGCCGGACTGCTCCCAGCGGTAAACCGTGCCGAACTCCGCCAGCCGCACCGGTAGATCGCGGTAGGAATGGGGCTGGGAGGCGAAGATCTTGATGTGATGCGGGCAATTCATCGGCTTCAGCATGAAGCCGTCGAGCAGCTGGTCGTCCGGTTTGACCCGGTCGGGCGTGATGGTCGTCTTGCCGGTGCGTTGATTGATCTGGTCGGCCAGCCGGGCGGAGACCGCCTCCAACCGCGCGAACACGTCGCCACAGGCACAGCCTTCGTTGAGCACCTTCGCGAGCGATTCGTTTTCGATCACCGGGGTGAACTGCGATTCCTTGTAGTACGGGAAGTGACCGGAGGTCTTGTAGAGCTCGAGCTTGCCAATGTGCGGAGTGAAGACCTGCGAATAGCCCTGCTTGCGCAGCTCCTCGCTGATGAAATTCTGCAATTCCTGGCGGATGATCGCGCCGTTGGGCGTCCAGAGGATCAGGCCCTGGCCGACATCCTCGTCGATGACGAAGAGCTTCAGGTCCTTGCCGATCTTGCGGTGGTCGCGGGCCTTCGCCTGTTCGAGGCGTTCGAGGTATTGCGCGAGTTCCTCCTTGGTCGGGAAGGCCGTGCCGTAGATCCGCTGAAGCTGCTTGTTCTTCTCGTCGCCGCGATGATACGCGCCGGCGATCGAAAGCAGTTTGAAGGCCTTCAGCTTGGAACTGTAGCGGACATGGGTGCCCGCGCAGAGGTCCATGAACTCGCCGTTCTGGTAAAATGAGATCTTCTCGCCCTCGGGAATGTCCGCCAGACGGCCGAGTTTATAGCGTTCCTGGCCGCGCTGCTTGATGATTTCGGTGGCTTCTTCGCGCGACACTTCCTTGCGCAGGAAAGGTTGGTTTTCGTCGGCGGCTTTCTTCATCTCGGCCTCGATCTTCGTGAGGTCGTCGGCCGTGAATTTATGGTCGAGATCGATATCGTAGTAGAAGCCGGTGTCGGTCGGCGGGCCGATGTCGAGTTTCGCATCCGGAAAAATGCGGAGCACGGCGGTCGCGAGAATATGCGAAGCCGAATGGCGGAGTTCTTCGAGGGGAGTCATCGACATGGGAAAAGGGAGGAGGAAATTCGGGAAATCGGGAAGAGGGAAGCAGGAACGCGGACAGAGGGCGGTTAATGGTTTCCGGCTATTTCTTCAGCGGTTCGAGTTTGTAGCCATCCTTGCCGTCCAGCATCGACCAGCCGGCGGCGGTCAGTTCCTTCCGCAGGGTGTCGGCCGCGGCAAAATCCTTGGATTTTTTGGCGGCCCAGCGCTTGTCCGCGAGGGCGGTCACCGCGGCGGGGATGGCCTGGGCTGAGGCAGGAGCCTGGTGGAGATTGAATCCAAGGGCGAACATCGCGTGATCAAACGACGCGGCGTCCGCTTCCCCGCCGCGACGATTGATCACGGTGAAGAGTGCGCCCATGGCGGCCGGAGTGTTCAGGTCGTCGTGCAAGGCTTCAAAGACACCGTCGAACGCCGCGTGGCCGGTGGTTCCGGCGGCGGGCAGGGTGGCGCGATAGGAGCGCAGGGTCGCCA
>CAMAPG010000101.1 GCA_945859965.1 Opitutus sp. GAS368
AGGCCGTGGCCGCGAGCAACACACCCGCCGTGCGCGCGAGCGCGGAAAAATTGGTGGTCGCCCTCACGAAACTCGAGGCCCAGCACGCCATGACCACCCCTGCGGTGAAGCTCAACGAAGCGGAGATCAAACGCTTTGAGGAGGGAAAAATTATTTTCACGCTGTGCGCCAGCTGCCATCAACCGCAAGGCACGGGACTCACCGGAGTCGCTCCTTCGCTGGTCGACTCGCCCTGGGTGCGCGGCCGGCCCGAACTGTTGATTTCGATTTTGCTGCACGGCAAGGAAGGCACCCCGGGATTCCCGAGCGGCATGCCGCCGGTGGCGATGTTGCCTGACGCGCAGATTGCCGCGGTCGTGACCTATGTGCGCAACGAATGGGGCCTGCACGCCGGTGCGGTCACCGCGGAGCAAGTGGCGGCGATCCGCAAGGCCAACGCCAGTCGCGTACGCGCGTGGACGGACGGAAGCCTCGAAAGCGAAGCGGTGCGACTGGCGGCTCCGGCGAAGTGAGTAAGCTGAGTGCGACGTCCCTAGTGTAGGCCAGGTCGTTGACCGGGCGCCCTCCTCGCCGGGCCTGTGGAGGGCAGGCCACCTCAGCGAGGTGGCCTACAGAATCACGGTTTTGACTTTCACCTATTAAGTGAAAGTCGGTTGTCGACCATCTGAACAAAATGGCGATGAAACCGTGTCCGCACGGGTGGAAATGGCGCCAAGAGATGGCCGGCAGGGGGCGGGATCGAATTTCACTTAATAAGTGAAATTCAAAACAGCCGGGGGGCCAGGCTGGGAACCGGCGGGTTGAAGACCCGCCCTACTTTTTGTCGGGGAACGCGGTTTTTGCCGCGGCGAGGTCGACGTAGAGCGTGGCGTTCGGGTGCTGGCGGAGGATCGAGGCGGGACAGGCGGTGCTGATGGGGCCGCGCACTGTTGCCGCGACGGCGGCCGCCTTGCGCGGTCCGGGCACGGAGAGGATGAGGCGCTGCGCCTGACGAAACACCGGAATGGTGAGGGTGAAGGCATGGCGCGGCACGGCGGCGAGATCGGGGAAGCAGCCGTCGTTCACCTGTTGCTGACGGCACGCGTGATCGAGTTCCACGATTTTCACGAGCGCCGGATCGTCGAAGTCCGCCACGGGCGGATCGTTGAAGGCGATGTGGCCGTTTTCGCCGATGCCGAGGCAGATCAAATCGATCGGCTTCTGGTTCAAGGCGGCGGTATATCGGGCCCGCATCGCTTCGCGGTCCTTTTCCTCGGCGACAATCGGATGGAATTTGCCGATGGGCACGCGGCTGAGCAGGTGGCGGAGGAGATAGGAACGGAAACTCTGCGGTGCGTCGGCGGTCAGGCCGACGTAGTCATCCATATGGAAGGCGGTCACGCGCGACCAGTCGAGCGACACGCCGCATTGGGCGGGATCGATCAGGGCCGCGAGAAACTCATCCTGTGACGGCGCGCAGGCGAAGATGACCCGGGCTCCGCCCTGCGCCGCAATGACGCCCTGCAGGTAGGCGGCGGCGGCGCGGGCGGCGGCCCGGCCCATCGCGGCCCGGTCGGGATGAATCTCGATCGCGAGACGATCGACGGTTTCGTAACGAGTGGCAGGGGAGTTCATCGGGAAAGAGGAGGAAGTAGGACGCCGCCGAAGCCGTTGACCTGAAAATCGAACAGGCGGCACGGCAGCTCGGAAGGGGAGGAATCAGGCGGGGGCATGATTGGACGCGGCTGCCGAATTGAAGCCACGTCGGACAATTCGCAAGAAAATCGGCGGTTCACGTTATCCGGATTTTAACCACAAAGGCGCGAAGATACAATGAAAGTGGTGCAGCCGGACCAAGCCAGTGGATCGGCCTTTGTTCCTTTGCGTCTTTGCGGTTAAAAATCAGGGCGGGTCAAAGACCCGCCCTGCTTCGCGCCGTTTCGGCGTCTTGCAGAGAATGCCGGGCGCCCCTAAATTCCGGCATGATCAAAAAACTTTTGCACACCCGGATGCGGGTCAACGATCTGGAGCGCACGGTGAAATTTTACGAAGAGGCGCTCGGCCTGACGGTTTCGAGCCGCCATACCTCGCCGCGGGGCGCGCAGCTGGCCTTCCTGCGGACGCCGAACAGCGACGAGGAAATCGAGATCTGCCAATTGCCGAACAGTCCGTCGGTGCAGGTGCAGGCGGATCTGATGCACCTCGCGTTTGAAGTAGCCGACCTCACCGCCTTCACCGCACAGCTGGTGAAAAAGGGCTACAAGCTCAGCGATGGCCCCACGTCTACGAGCAGCGGTTCGATGATTGCCTTCATCGATGCGCCGGAAGGCTATGAAGTGGAATTGATCCAGCGGGCGAAGAAATGACGGCGGGCGGGGGCGGGCCCGGAAGAACGCTCAACTTTCAACGCTTAACGCCCAACGCTCAAGTGATGTGCGACCTGGGGTAGTGGGCAGTTTTGTCTTAGATTAAATGTGGGAGCGGGTTTATCCCGCGACAAGTCGGGGCATAAAGCCCCTCCCACAACAAGCTCACTATTGCGATCCGACATTGAGCGTTAAAAGTTAAGAGTTAAACGTTGAGCGTTTTTCCGCCTTCCGTTTTTTACCGCCGCCTATGGCGGCGTTCGTAGGCGAAGAGGTATTGTTGCGCGAGACCGGCGAGCGCGCCGAAGTGCACGCGGCCGAAATGGGCGACCTGGGCGGGCTTCCAGTCGTCCAATCCGTAATGCGCGGTCATGGCCTTCAGGATCCAGACGTCGACCGGAAACGCTTCCAGGCGGCCCGCGCCGAACAGCAGGACGCAATCGGCGACCTTTTCGCCGACACCCGGGAGCGAGCACAGGCGGACCTTCGCTTCGGGATAGGGCAATTGCTCGGTCTCCTCGAGCCAGCCGGGATGGGCGGCGAGGAATTGCGCGGTCTGGTGGATGTAGCGGGCGCGGAAACCGAGCAGGCAAGCGCGCAATTCGGCTTCGGGCACCTGCGCGAGTTCAGCCCAGGTGGGCAGGCGATGGAGGGCTGGAAAGGACAAGCCGGTTGACGGAGAAAAAAGCGCCTCGCGCTCAACCGGAGTGATCAAGGCCGCGCCGTGGCGCTCAGCGAGCAGCGCGAGCATCTGCTTGATTTGCACAATCTGCTTGGTGGCGCTGCAGAGAAAAGCGAGGAGGGTCTCGCCAAAAGGCTGGCGGAGAATGCGCAGTCCGGGGAATTCGGACAGGCAACGGGCGAGATGCGGATCACTGCGCCAGGGCAGTGAATCGATCGGATTGGCCTCGCCGGCCCCGCTTCCGAAATAGCGTTGTAGATCGCGCTCCGCGGTTTTGGCAGGATTTGAAAGTGTCCGCCAGCGGGTTTCGTCGGTGGAAAACTCAAGCTGGACGATGCGGCTGTTCCAGATGCCGAGCCAGGTTTCAGCGGGGGCAGTGAGGCGCCACCATCTGAAGCTTTGTCCGCCGTCGAGCAGTTCGGCGATAATCGCGGGGTCGCGGAGGGGCGGATCGAGCGGCAGCGGCTGCCAGCCGGACCAGGAAAGTGCGGGCATGCCTCAGTTCAGCAGCTTCGCCCCGTCCGTCGAGTAGTTGATGAACGTTTTCTGGACCGCGGCATGGATGGCGGCGACGTCGAGCTGGACCTGGTCGACGTATTCATGGAGCCCACTGACGATCTTTTCGCGGACGACCGTCTGATCGAGCGCCTCGTGGAGCTTGGTGATCAGGGTTTGCGCCGGGTTGTCGGCGAGATGCGGGGCTTCGGTCGTGATGCAATCGAGCGCCATCCCGCCCTGCCGAATGGAATAAAGGACGCTGCGCGGAAAGCTTTCATCCCGCAGCAGGTAGTCGACCACGGGTTCGAGATTGAGCTGACCGCGCCGACTTTTACGAAAGGCCTCGAAGGCGGAGCAGGTGCGGAGCACGGCGGCCCATTGCACGATATCGAGGGCGGAGCCGACCGCCTCCAGGCTGGGCAACAACGTGTAGTATTTCACGTCGATGATGCGGGACGTGTTGTCGGCGCGCTCCAAGTGCCAGCCCAGCTCGAAGAACCACCACATTTCGTTGCGAGGCAGCATTGATTCTGCGATTCCGTAAATCAGCTGGATCTGGGTTTGGACCCTCATGGTGTACTCCGAGGCCCCAAGCTGGGCGTACCGCGTATAGTCGTCTTCACGTAACTTGAGATAGAGGCTGTTGAGTTGCTCCCAGACTTCGCTGGCGAGCTGATCGCGGATGCAGCGGGCGTTTTCCCGGGCCGAGCTGACGCAGGAAACCATGGAGCTGTGGTGATCCCGGTCGAACAGCATGAAATCGACGACGGCGCGTTCGGTGATGTCGGCACCGTGCAATTTCTGGTATTGTTTGTCGCCGCCCGAGACATAAACGAGCGGCATCCAGGAACGCGGATCGTCGGCGGCCTGGCGCGACTGCAGGTCGAGGACCAGCTGGGTGTTCACATCGACAATGCGCGCGGTGTTCTCGGCGCGCTCAAGATAACGCGCCATCCAGTAAATAAGATTGGCCACGCGGCTTAGCATAACGAATTGCCCGGAAGCGAAGAAAGGGGGTGGAGGAAAGGCATGGGACGGGAATCAAACAATCAGTTTTTCCGCGGTGGCAGCGGAGGGTATCGGCTGGTCATCGGGGGCGAGGACCCACGTGTCCTTCGATCCGCCGCCTTGAGAGGAATTGACCACGAGCGAACCCTAGCGGAGGGCCACGCGGGTTAGGCCGCCGGGCATGATCTTGATCGTTTCGCCGTTGAGGATGGAGGGCCGCAGGTCGATGTGCCGTCCTTCGAGCTGTTCGCTGCAAACGCTGGGGCAGCGCGACAAGCCGAGCGTCGGTTGGGCCACGAAATTGCGCGGATGATCGATGATCATGGCGCGGAATTCCTCGATCTGGACCTTGGTGCTGTGGGGCCCGACCAGCATGCCGTAGCCGCCGGCTTCGTTGACGCTTTCCACCACGAGTTTCGGCAGATGCTCCAGGATGTAGGACAGGTCCTTGAGATCGGAGGAAAGAAACGTCTCCACATTCGGCAGGATCGCGTCCTGGCCGAGATAAAACCGGATCATCCGCGGGACGTAATAGTCCATCGCCTTGTCGTCCGCGACGCCGGTGCCGATCGGATTGCAGAGCGCGACATTGCCCTTGCGACAGGCCTCGACGAGACCCGGCACTCCGAGTAACGAGTCGGCGCGGAAAACCGTGGGATCGAGAAAATCGTCGTCGATCCGCCGGTAAATCACGTGCACCGGGGCGAGACCATCGGTGCGGCGCATGTAAACCCGGTCGTTCTCCACGACGAGATCGCTGCCCTCCACGATCTCGATGCCCATCTGGCGCGCGAGAAAGCTGTGTTCGAAATACGCGGAATTAAAGACCCCGGGCGTGAGCAGAACCACCGTGGGATCGGGCACGTGCTCCGGCGCGAGATGCATCAGCAGGGCCAGCAAATCGTTGGGATAGGTTTCGACCGGACGCACGCGATAGTCCCGCACGAGGTTGGGAAACACGCGCTTCATCACCTGCCGGTTCTCGAGCACGTAGGAAACACCCGAGGGCGTGCGCAGGTTGTCCTCCAGTACGTGGTCCACGCCATGTTCGTCGCGCACGAGATCGGAGCCGTTGATGTGCACGAAAAGTCCCCGCGGTGCGGCAATCCCCATCATTTCTGGGCGGAAATGTTTCGAGGACTCGACCATTTCGCGTGGAATGATCCCTTCGCGCTGGATGCGCTGTTCGCCGTAGATGTCGGCAAGGAAGAGATTGAGCGCCGTCATGCGCTGGGTCAGGCCCGCCTCCAGGTGCGCCCACTCGCTCGCTGGGATGATGCGGGGGATGAGGTCGAAGGGAAAAATCTTCTCCGTGCCGCGATCGTCGCTGTAGACGGTGAACGTCACACCACGGCGCAAAAACGTCTGTTCCGCCAGCAGCTGCCGCCTGAGCAATTCCCGCAGATTTTCGAGCCAGCGCGAAGCGCTCGGCCAGGCGCTGGTAATGGGGGCGCGGCTGACCTTTGGCCGCGAACATTTCATCGTAGAACCGACCCAGATCGTAATTGGAGAAAAGGTCGGCCATGGGGGTGTCAGGCGGTCACTAGCAGGGGAGGTGCCAGCAAAAAGAAATGTGCGGGAGGTGTCGGGTGGGGCTGGGCGCTGCTTCGGGGGTGGCTATGAGGGAGGGCAGAGACCGGCAGGATCCCCTTCGGTTCATTCCGAACGGGGAGGGAGGCCGGCGCCTCACGCCTTTCCAGGTTTGGTCCAAAGAAAGCTCGGTTTCCGCACCAGTTCCGTGCCATCGGCCGCGCGCACGACAATCAGCCAGGCCACCGGGTGGGCGGCCTTGTCCGCCCAGTCGGAACCGGTGACCCCCAGGTTGAACACATGGCTGCCGGGCCGCAGCGTGGCGGGAAAGGTGTATTTTCGCGTTTCGGGTGAGGTCGGACCGATGACCTGCAGTTCAAAGGTCACCTCCATGGGAGCCGAGCTGGGGCTGTCGAGTCGCGTCAGAAAATAGTAACCGGCGCGGGCGGAAGGCTGGCTGCGCAGGATCACCTGGCGCCCGGGTTTTTCCTGGCCGTCGACATACTCGCTGATGCGCTCGAACGATTCGGCGGTGCGATACCCCGGCCAGATGCGCACCACCCGCACGGCCGTGGTGTCGGCGGCGAAAACGGTTGAGCCAAGGAGGAGCAGGAAGGCGAGGCGACGCATGGTGGTCGGTGATTGGCTATAGATAATGGTGAAGAGGTCGAGTGCGGTGGAGCTCCGCCAGGCATCCGGATTTTTAACCACAAAGGGACGAAGACACAAAGAAAACCATGTAGCAGGACCAAGCCAGGGGATCGACCTTTGTTCCTTTGTGTCTTTGTGGTTAAAAATCAGGGCGGGTCAAAGACCCGCCCTACTGCAATTCCACGCGTTGATAGCGATGAAAGCCGAGCAGAGCAGGATCCCAGTTTTTTACGGAGGGATGGATGAGGTAGTTTTGGGCGCCGAAATAGAGCGAGGTGATGGGTGACTCTTGCAGGAGGAGGGTTTCAGCCTGTTGAAAAGCATTTTCACGGGGCACAGGGTCGGTGGTGCGAGCGGCCTCGGCGATGAGGCGATCGTACCCGGCGTTGCCCCAGCCCGTCCAATTGGTTCCGCCGCCGGTGACAAAGAGATCGAGAAACGTCACGGGATCGAGGAAATCGCCGGCCCAAGTCGCGCTGGAAATCGTATAATTCAGCGTCTGCTGGTTTTGAATCCAGATTTTCTGCTCGACCGCGGCGATGGTCACCCGGACGCCGAGCTCGCGTTGCCACATGGCCTGGAGGGCCTCGGCGACCTTGGGCTGCAGTTCGTCGCTGCGCACGAGAAGTTCGAACGCGGGCAAACCGCTGCCGTTGGCATGACCGGCCTCGGCCAGGAGCTGACGTGCGGCAGCGACATCCGTTTTCACCTGCGCCCGGGACGAGTAACCGCCGGTACCGGGCGGCGTAAACGAGAATGCGGGCGGGCGGCTGCCGTTCAACACGGTGCGGGCCAGGGCTTCGCGGTCGATCGCGAGTGCCAGTGCGCGGCGCAGGCGCGGGTCATCGAACGGAGGCCGGGTGACATTAAAACGGATGAACGCGGTTTGCAGGAACGGATCGGAGCGAAGCTGGCTGGGATCGCGCTGGCGGTGGGTGGCGATCTTCGCGAGGGGAATGCTGGCGGTCAGGTGGAGCTGCCCGGCGCGAAAGCTGCGCTCCTCGACCTCGGGATTCTCGATCGGAAAAAACACGATGGCCTGCAGGTGGGTGTGCGCGGCGTCCCAGTAGTGGGGATTACGCTCCACCCGCAGCTGGGCGTTGGGCGACCACGACTTCAGCAGGAACGGACCGTTGCCGACATGGTTGCCGGGTCGGGTCCAGGCGGTGCCGCGGGTAGCCTGGGCGTTGAATTTCGCCAGCACCCGCGGATTCACCGGGAACCAGGGAGGCTGGGCCACCAAGGTGGGGAGGTAAGGGGTGGGGCGCGCGAGCGTGAGGACGACCGTGCGGGCGTCGGGCGCAGCAAACCCGAGTGTGGCGGAATCCTTGATTTCGCCGCGGGTGAAGGCCTCGGCGTTTTTCACCGCGAAGAGCAGGTAGGAATATTCGGCGGCGAAGGCCGGCGTGAGGATCCGGCGCCAGGATTGCACGAAATCGTCGGCGGTCAGGGGCTCGCCATTGGACCACTGCAGATTGGGGCGAAGGTGAAAGATCCAGACGAGCCCGTCCGGGGAAACCTCCCACCGCTCGGCGGCGGCCGGCACGGCGCGGGACGATGTTTCATCGATGGCGGTGAGGCCCTCGAACAGGGCCATCATGATGTTCTGGTCGGTGTAAATCGTGACGACCTGCGGATCGAGGTCGGCTGGTTCCGCGCCATTGCCCAGCAGCAAAGTCTGCGTGCGCACGCCCTGCTCGACGGGGGTTTCCCGGCGGGCGCAACCGGCTTCGCCCAAGGCTACGCAGGTCAGGACCGCGCTGATGGCGAAGCGGAGGGATCGGCTCATGGGCAGGACAAAAGCAGTCGTTGCGCCCGGTGCCAAGACGGGGGAGAAGATTTCGACGCCGAAAGTTCCTAAGATTTCCGGTGCCGGCGCGTTAACCTCCCAACGTCACGTGAAATCCACACCCGCTCCAACGGAGGACGACAACCATGACCGGAATATCTGGGTGCAAGCCGCTGTTGAACAGCATCAAGCTGCCTTGCTTCGCTATGCCACGCGGCTGCTGGGAGATGGCGACCGGGCGCGCGATATCGTGCAAGATGCGTTTGTCCGGCTGCTGGCCCAGCCCAAGGCCCAGGTGGGCGTGTGACCGGCCTCAAGTTTTCGAGCCACCCCGAGTGTTAGTCCGGGATGTTGTTATGGGTTGATCTATCGGTTGTGGTAGACGCTGTCCCGACGGAGGGAGGCCGACCGGAGTCGGGACAGCAGGAAGTAGCGCGGCGTAGTTCACGGGACTGCGGGAACCAAGGCGGCGGTGGGGCCGCCGCGTATTGTAGTCGATGCGGAAGTCCTCGATGACCACCCGCGCTTCGGTGAGCGTCCAGAACTGCTCGCGGTAGGTGGCCCTGGTCGGCAGGCCCGTCGAGCGGCCACGCCGGGCTATCTTCCTCTTGGTGGGCGGCACCCGCAGCCCTTCCACCCGGCGCAGGCGCTGGATCTGGCGCTTGCCCACCGTCCAGCCTTCCTGCCGCAACAGGGCGGCCATCCGGCGATCGCCATAGCGGGGATGGGCCGCGGAGAGCGCATGCAGCCGGGCGACCATCTGCTGCTGGCGGTCGCTGCGTTGCCCGGCGCGATACCACAGGGTGGCTCGCGCCAGGCGCAGGATGCCGCAGGTTCTCCGCCCGGAACACAGACCGTGGGCGACCACGGCCTCGGCCATCCGCTTCTTGTGCCCCGGGCTCATGATTTTTTCCGTTCACAAACCGCAGCACGCGGTTCTCCAGCAGCGAGTCCGCCAGCATCTTCTTCAGCTCGGTGTTCTCCCGTTCCAGCTCCTTGAGCCGCTTGGCCTCGTTGTCCTCCATCATGCCGAACTGCCGCTTCCAACGGTGGAAGGTCTGCTCCGAGATGTTCTTCTCCTTGCAGACCTCCACGATACTCCTGCCGCCATCGGCGGCCCGCAAAATGCGGATTTTGTCCTCCGGTCGTATGCTTTTTGCCTTTCATGGTCTGGGTCCTCTTTGTTGGCCCGGACTAACACCGAAGGCGGCTCAAAAATTCGGGGTCACGTCA
>CAMAPG010000102.1 GCA_945859965.1 Opitutus sp. GAS368
GACGATGCGACCATGGCCATCACCGAAGTCGTGCGCGGGGCGGACCTGATCAAATCGACCTTCCGCCAGCTCTTGTTGTTTCGCGCCCTGCGCTGGAATCCACCCGCTTTTTATCACGCGCCGCTGATGAACGATGAACACGGCGTCCGGCTGGCGAAACGCCACGATGCGCTGAGCTTGCGCTCGCTGCGCGCAAAAGGGGTGACGCCCGGGCAATTACAGGAAAGGTTTGCCGCGGAAGCTGGCCAACCTTGAGCAAGCCGTACGCTTTCGGCTTCGTTTCCGAATTTAATTCATGTCCCCCAAAATCGGCATCCTGAATATCTCCGATCGCGCCAGCGCCGGAGTGTACGAAGACACCCCCGGGCAAGCCTGCCTGGCGTTGCTGCGAAAATGGCTCTCCACGCCGTTCGAGACCGACTATAAAGTCATTCCCGACGAACGCGCGGTGATCGAAGCGGAATTGCGCCGTCAGGCCGATGTCGCCGGCTGCTGTCTCGTGGTCACCACCGGCGGTACCGGACCGGCTCCGCGCGACGTGACGCCCGAAGCCACGGCGGCGGTCTGCGAAAAAATGCTGCCCGGCTTCGGCGAGCTCATGCGTGCCACCTCGTTGAAGTACGTCCCCACTGCGATCCTCTCGCGCCAGACGGCCGGGATTCGCGGCAAGACGCTCATCGTGAATCTTCCCGGACGCCCCAAGGCGATTGGCGAAAACCTCGCCGCGGTTTTTCCCGCGATTCCCTATTGCATCGATCTGATCGGCGGACCGCGGCTGGAAACGAATGAGGCCGTGATGCCGGTGTTTCGTCCGAAACCCTAGGTAGCGGCGGTCGTACCTGACGGGAAACCCGGAGGTATTTCGGACTGGGTTAATCCTTCTGCCCTGGCGACCCTCGCCCTCGGGTAGTTCCTCGTGCGCCGACGGCTGGACCGCCGGCCCGCTGGGCAAACCTGACTGCCACGCATGAATTTTTTAACCACAAAGGTACAAAGACACAAAGAAAACCACTGCAGTGGAGAGATCGATCCTCAATCCATCAGAAGTTCTGACCTTTGTGCCTTTGTATCTTTGTGGTTAAAAATCCGGAATTCAGTGGTTAGACCGCCGCTACCGTAAGTGCCGCGGGTTGTGCCACTCGACGGGCAAAACCGATTCCGGGCCGATGATGTAGATCTGGTAATAGAGCCAGAAAACCACGACCCCGAGGGCGACGAGGAAAAGGAGTTCGCCGAATTCGCCGGCACTCTGCCGGCTGCCGCGATGCAGGCTTCCGATCAGCGAGCTCAGGCCCGGAGCCACCACGAATCCGATCATCGACCCGCCGAACAGCACCATGCCCATGATCGCGGCCGTCCGCAGGAGCGGCTCGCCGAACATTTTCGCCTTATAGCTCACGAGTTCGACGCAGAGATTGAGCAGCAGCAGACAACACGGAAGGACGTAGTAATTGCGAACGAGGTGAGGCGCTTTTTTCATCGGGACCAGTTGGTTGAATCCCCGCCCGTTGACAGCCGCGAGCCGAAACTCCTCGCTCCTGAACTGCGAGAGATAAGTGACCAAATCACTTGCATTTGGGAAAGAAGGCCGTCTTTTTGCGCCTCCCCATCCCATGACAAATTACTCCACCCCCGACCTCACCCAAATTCCACCGCGCAGTCCACGCGCCCGCCTCGGCGGTTACGCGCATTTGCCACGATTGCTCGACAAAACACGGGCCTTTGCCGTCGGGAAGAACGGCGAGTACAAATACAACTGCGTCATGGACGGCTTCTTTTTTACGTTCACCGGCATCAATCATGAAGTCTTTCTCGCCGAAGTGAAAAAAGGCCGGACCGATACGGAAATGATTGCCTGGGTGCGTTCCCAGACCAAGCGCCTTCCCTTCGAAATCGCCGCTTGGACCCTATGGGTGGAAAATCACGGGCCCGGCGGAACGCCGGGATTTTCCGAGAAGATCAAGGTGCTCGCGCCCGACCGCGATGACGTGCGCAGCTTCTGCGACATGCTCGACTTGGACGACTACATCACGTTCGGCGGCAAACCCTGATTGATTAGTTTTTGGTTAGGAGGTGTGGGTTAATGGTGCAGTAGCCGCGAACGCGGAGCGTTCGCAGCACATCATCCATTCACCCATTAACCCTTAATCGATAACGACGAACTTACAGTTCGTCATATTTCTCGGCGCGGCCACGCGACTTCTCGACGGGATATTTTTTCGCGTTGGCCGCCATCTTCGCCTCGATCGCGGCCGCCACGTCCAGGCCGGTGACATTGGCGAACTCGAGGGCGTAGATCACGACGTCCGCCAATTCCTCGGCGATCTTCGCGCGTTTCACGGCGTCGCGGGCAATGCCCTGCGACTGCTCAGGCGAGACCCAGAGAAAATGCTCCATCAGCTCACCGGCCTCGGCGGCGAGCGCCATGCTGAGATTTTTCGGCGCGTGAAACTGCTCCCAGTCCCGCTCGCGCGCGAAGGCAAGGACACGGCTCTTCAGTTCGGCCACGGTAGTGCTGGAATCGGTGAGCGCAGGCATACGTGGACGATGAGCGCCTCCCGGTTATGACGCAATCGTCCGCCGCGCTTCGAAATTAATTCTTGGCGCGGCCGCCGCTTTCTGCATCTTGCATTTCGTTCCAATGACCCGGACCTATAAACATCTCCGCAGCCGCGCCGGCACTTCGTTTACGAAGGCCGTTCGCATTTGCTGCGCCGCGATGAGTCCGGTCGTCGTTTCCCATTGGAATAAACAGATCGGCTCGGGCTCTCAGGCCTAAACCTCCGCACTCACGGAACACGTTTAGCCCACCTGAAGCCCGGCGGTCACAAGCCCCGAGGAAGCAGCTGCTTTTTCCACTCACCATGCACACGATCATCCACCCACGGAAACCCCTCAGTCGCTCGCAAACAGCGGAACGCGCCTCCCTGGACGCCTTCCGCCAGCCGAACTACGACTGCCGGGAACACCCCGACGCGCTCAAGCTGGTCGTCTACGTCCCGGGCGTGGACGCCAACGGCGTGGAAATCGAAACGCGCGGCCCCGACCTGGTGGTCACCGCGCGGAAGGCCCATTTCGTCCGCGTGAACTGGTGGGCGTTGCACCTCGAACGGGCGCAGCGCGACTACCAGTTGCGCCTGCGGCTCGGGACGCGTTTCGACTACGCGGCGATGCAGGCCGAGATCCATGACGGTGTGCTGACCGTGTCATTGCCCAAGCGCCCGGCCGAGGAGGCCAGCGCCACGAGTCGGACACGCCGCGTGGCTTAGGAGCTGTTTTGGGAAATGCCGCCTGCCTTGGATTCTCGGAGCGAAACGCGTGAGCGTTTCGGGCTCGGACGAAAGCCTCACGGCTTTCGCTACACGGAGAGACGAATTCCCAAACAGCCCCTAGGCCTGCACCCAATCGTTGCCGTCATTCGCAAAAAGGCCGCGCACCTCAACCGGTGCGCGGCCTGAAATGCTGCCAGGATTGCGGACTTAGAGCGCGGGCGTTCCCGGCGCCTTCGTCTCGTCCAACTGCACGATCTTGTAACCGCCGATGGCTTTAAAATAGAGCACCATGCCTAGGAAAATAAGGGACATGATCAGCGGGATGTAGGAATCCGCCTTCAGCGTCTTGCGGTCGCCTCTCTGGTCGGCGCCCACGACCGCCGCCTGCTCCGGCGTCGGCGACTTGGCTTCCTTCGCTTCGGCCAGCTTGCGGCCATCGATCGCCTGGACCGGCGTGAAAAACAGAAACTTCGACGGCGCTTCCGCCTTCACGCTCTCGTACACCGCGGGACTGGACTGTTTCAAGGTCTCGGCGGCAAAGCGGTCCTTGCTATAGCCCAAACCGGGGCCGCCGATGAGACCGGCCGACAGCATGCCGATACCTCCCATGATCGAAATCGCCACGGCACCCGAGCGCGGGTAGCGATCCGAGGCCACCGCCAGCATCGTCGGCCAGAAGAAGGTTTTGCCCACGGCGTAAATCCCCAGGGCGACCAGGGCCATCCCGAAGGTCTGCATGCCGCTCGCCAGCCGCAGTCCGATCATCGCGAGAATGGAGCAGATGCACAGCAATCCAACCGGTGAAATCTTGAGGTTTTTCTCGATAAAATGCGCCGAGAACCGGAGGCCGAACATGATGATCGACGTCCAGATGAAGAGAAACTTCCCCTGCTCGGACGTGAAGAGGTTGCCCGTGATGTTCTGGATCCAGCCATCAGTCCCGAGCTCCACCGCACCGATCAGCGCGTGCGTCATGAAGAGAATGAACAGCAGGATCGAGCCGAGGGAGAATTTCGTCATGATGCCGACCGCCAGCAACAGCACGCCCGACACGGCATACGCGACGCCTTGCGGCAGGCCCAGCGGCCCCGCGCAGAACAGTGAAATGAGATAACAGGCGACCAGAGCACCGAGGAGTCCCACATCCTTGAGCATTTCGCCCAGACCCGCGCCTTTGATGGACGCTTCCGATTTCGGCATTTTCTGGCCGAGGAACATCAGGCCATAGATGACGGTGGGAATAAGATAGATGGCCAGCTGCGGCTTCCAACCCACCTGCATTTTGTCATCGAGAACCCAACCCAGCATGCTGCCCACCAGCAAACCCAGCGGCCAGCTGGCGTGCAAAATATTGAGATAATGCGTCCGGTTGCGGGGAAAGAGCGTGGCGACGAGCGGATTCGCCACCGCCTCCAGCGTTCCGTTGGCAAAGGCAAAAATGAACATGCCCCACGTCAGCATGACGTACGCGTTGGCCGGGCTTGTCGCCCCAAAGGTCACGAAAGCCGAAACCACGTGCAGGACAAAGGCGGCAATGACCAGTTTTCCATAGCCAATCTTGTCCGCCACCACCCCGCCGAGGATAATCCCGAAACAAAAACCGGTGAATCCGGCTCCGCCGATCGCGCCGAGCTGGGTCGCGGTGAACCCAAATTCATGTCGCCAGTTGTCAAAAATTCCGCCGCGAATGGCAAAACCGACCGCGGTGGCAAAGATGGCCGCAAAGCCGGCCCAGAGGAGACGCTTGGCGTTGGAGGCGGTGGCCTCGTTGCTGACAGAAACATTACTCATTGGTCATCGTGCATTAGGGGTTAACGAGCGGAGACTGCGATCAGCCACAAACAGTTTCGGCCGGCCCGCGCAGCGGAAGCGGGTCTCAGCTGAAGGGGTACAACTTTCGGTTCTAGGGGCCTTCGGTCCGGGAGCAAGGATGGAGATTGGCCTCCGGCGGTTGCGATGCGTGAGCGCACCCGGCGAACCCGCTATTCGCCGATCCTAAAAAAACGTTCAAAAAAATTTGAGAAAGAAGGCACTTTCGGTTTAGGTACTGGTCTCCCCACCCCATGCCACTGCCCCCTCCAGCGTTTCGACCACCCCCACCCCAGCCTCCGGCCATGGTGTGTGTGATCGCGCACGAGGAAGCCGTGCTCTGGAACCGGCCGGCGTTCAAAGCCCCGCGCCTGGACGTGAAGCCGATTGACCGGAAAAAACTGACCTTCGCCTCCCGTCCCTTTCGCTCCACCGTCTGAGGTGGAGTTTGCCCTTCCGGTTTGAGCGGCAATCACCGCTCGGGCACGAGCCAGCTGATTTGTCCGCTCCCACCCGGTTTTTGCGCGAGCAACTCCGCCAGCACCGCGACCATCGGCTGAATCGCCTGATCAAATTGCCAGGGGGGATTCAGGATGACCAGGCCGCAGCCTTTCATCTTCAGGTCGGACGCGTCGCCGGCAATCGCCACTTCGGCGATCAGCGTCGGCGGCAGCTTCTGCGTTAACAACGCGGAGAAAAAAGCCTCCACCCGCGCGCGTTCGGTCAAGGGATACCAGCCCGCAAAAACTCCCGTGGGAAAACGCCGCAGGCCTTCGGCGAAGGCGTCCGCCATCGCCGCAAACTCGTCCTGCGCCTCGAACGGCGGATCGATCAGCACGAGCGCCCGGCGCTCCGGCGGTGGGAGCAGGGCCCGGACCGCCTCGTAACCATCCATCTCGCGCACGAGCGTTCCCGGGGAAAAAGCAAAGGCCTCGGCGAGCGCCGCGTATTCCTCCGGTTGCCGCTCGCACAGCACCAGCCGGTCCCGTGGCCGGGCGAGCGCCTGCGCGAACCAGGGAGAGCCGGGATAATAACGGACGTTCGCCGGCGGTTCTTCCGTCGCACCGGCACCGCGCGAACAGCGGTCGTACTCGCGCACGAGACCGACATAATCGGCCAACGCCGGCGGCAGGGCTCCGTTGCCCCACAGCCGCCCGATCCCCTCCGGATGTTCGGGCATCCGGGCGAGGGAATCGCCCTGGGCCGCCGCCGCGAGGTCGTAACCACCGCGGCCGGCGTGGGTGTCCAAATAAAGAAATCCCTTGTCCTTCTTCTGCAGCGCTCGAACGAGCTGAACCAACAACGCATGCTTTACCACGTCGGCGAAATTGCCGGCGTGGAAATGATGCCGATAGTTCACTTCGGCACGGGCACTTTGACCACGAGCTTGCGCACCGGTCCGGCCGTGCCGGAGATGAGGCAGGGAATGTGGCCGTCGACCGGAAAAAATACGGCGATGTCACCGGCCCTCAACCGCAGCGTCGACTGGCGGTCATAAGGGTGATAGAGGTAGGCATCCGCCTTCGCGATCAGATCCTCGCTCACCTTGAGCAGTTTCACGTCCGCCACATCCATCTCTTCTTCGCCGGACACCACGACCTGGACGTCGATGTAGGACAAATGGGACTCAAATTTGCCCTCGCTGCGCGGCTTGGTGCTATAGGTCTGCAAGCTGGCGTAGAAACCGTTGCTCAGCTCGACGCGCTCGGCCTTGCCCGCGACCACCGCCATGAGCTGCTTGTTCGCAGCACTGCCGGAGCGAAGACACTCCTCCGCAAAAGCAAAAGCCGGTGCGAAATATTCAGGACGGGCGAGTTGAGCTCGCACAGTGGAGAGGGTACCAAAGATAGCCATCCCGCTACTCCAGCATTGCCGGGAAAACTGGCAAGCCGCGAAACCAGGTAGTACAAATCCGGTCCAGACCATTTCTTTTTTTACTTAACCATGAAAAAACTCCTCCCGTTCCTCCTCGCCGCGGCGTGTCTCGCGCCGGCGGTTGCTTCGGCCGCGGCCTTTGAAGGCAAGGTCGCGATGAAAATGACCGAGCCGCGCGGCGGCACCCATCAGATCAACTACAGCCTCAAGCCCGGCTTCATGCGGGTGGAAATAGAGATGAAGGAGGGCATGACCGGCGCGATGATCATGGACTTCGCCAAGAAAGAGATGCTCATGCTCATGCCGGCCCAGCACATGGCCATGGTCATGGCGATTCCCGAGGCCGCGGCCAACCCCCAGGTGAACGCCGATCCGGAGGCCACCTTCGAGAAAACCGGCGAGAAGGAAACCATCCTCGGCTACCCCACCGAGAAATACCTCGCCAAATCCAAGGGGACGACCACGGAACTCTGGCTCACCGACAAGCTCGGCAGTTTCATGGGCACCGGCGGAGCGGGCATGATGGGCTCGCGCGGAAAACGCGGCAGGGCCGGCCAATCGTGGGAAGATGTGTTGAAGGGCAAGGAGCTTTTCCCGCTGCGCGCCGTGGGCAAGGCCGCGGATGGCAAGGAAACCTTCCGGCTCGAAGTCACGGCGGTCGAGAAAACCTCCCTGCCCGCCAGCCTCTTCACCGCTCCCGCCGACTATCAAAAAATGGACATGAGCAGCATGTCACGTGGCAGTGGCATGCCCCGCGCGCCCGGCAATTAAACCGGTCTTTTCTTTTCCAGCCGGTCGCCTTCCGCGACCGGCTTTTTTTGACTCATCCCCGCGAACGGCCCGCGGGGTGGAGAACCTAAGTCCCCATCCGGCTCCGCTCCCGCCAGCTCACGTACGCCGGATTGCGGAAATAGTGCTTTCCCAGCGCTTCGCGCAACGGATCGGCGTCCGTTGCACAAAAGCCGAGCGGATTGTGCCGGCGCCAGCCTTCCGCCAGGCGAAAGCGTTTCGACAGCCCGCCGACTTCGGCACTGAGCGCTTCCATGGTTTGAAGATAGGAACTCATGCCCTGGGACTCATCCAGCCAGCCTTGCTGGCTGCGATGCGCGGCCAGGGCAGCGCATCGCACGTCCTGGACACCGGCCACATCGACAAATCCTTCCGGCGCGAGCCTGCGCCCCATCGCATCGCGCAAGCCATGCGGCAACGCATGATACACCGTGATGTCGCCCGGCACTGCCGCCCGGCTCGGTTGGGTCGGAAAATTCGGCATGCCCCGGACAAACGCCGCCGTGACCGCCAGCCGTGCCGTATTGCTGTGATCCTCCATGTAGTCCTCGAGCGAGTGCGTCAGCACGACCGTCGGCTGCACGTCGCGCACCATCGCCGCCAGCCGGGCGAGCAGTTTTCGCTCATAAAAAATCTCGAGGTCCGGCACCAGGCTGGCGTGGAACGTCGCGCCGAGAATGCGCGCGGCGTCCCGCGCCTCGCGCTTGCGGCGGGCCCGGATGCGCGCGCGGCTTTCGGTCAGGCTGCCGCAACAGCCGTCGCCAACATTCAGGTAATGCGTTTCGTAACCGGCGTCCTTGAGCAGTAACAATGTGCCCGACATCCCGAACTCGATGTCATCCGGGTGCGCCGCGATCGCGAAGGCGACCCGGCGACTCATGCCAGTTCCTCGAGGCGAACCTCGCGGCCAAGCTCCGCCGAACGATCCGCCGCGAGCACCGCGCGCTGCGAGCGCATGGCTTCGCGGAGATTGGTCAGCGGCATTTCCTCGCCGCGATCGAGCGCCGCAAAAAAGGCCTCGAACTGGGTCTGGTACGGGTGATCCGAGACATCGCCCGAATCGAGCAGCTTCATCGAAAGGTTGCTCCACGCATGCTTGTTCAAGCCGCCGAGGCGGTTGGAGTGGAACTTGTTGTCGAGCAGTGAACCTTCGCTGCCGACGAGATGCGTGTGGAAATAGTACGGTTGGAAGCAGTCGATTACGGACGCGACCTTGCCGATCCGGCCATCGCTGAATTTCACGATCGAGACCGAGGTGGTGGCGTATTCGTACTGGGCAAACGTGGGGTTCTTCGAGCGCACCGCATGGCTCGTCACCGAGACCGCGTCGCCGCCCATGCACAGGAGCAGCGCATCCATCGCATGGCAGCCGGCGGAGAGCAGGCTGCTGCCGCCATCCCGCTTGGTCGTGTTCCAGCGGAACTGCCCGTACCAGGGTCCGATGCCATGGTAATAATCGACCTCGCCGTAATGAATCGTGCCGAGCAACCCCGCATCGATGACCGCCTTCGTCGCGAGAAACTGGCTCGAGAAGCGGCACTCGAAACACACGCACGTCTTCACCTTGGCCGCCTCGATGGCCGCGCTGATCGCGTTGGCCTCGGCAAGGGAAAGACCGAGGGGTTTTTCAAGGATGAGATGCTTGCCCGCCCGCGCCGCCGCGACCGTATGCGCCGCATGCTGGTGCGGATAGCTGCAGATCGAAACCGCGTGAATGTCGCTGCGCCTCAGCATCGCGTCGAGTTCGGTGTAAGCCGTGATGCTGCTGCCATGCTTTGCGCTCAGCGCCGCCGAATCCTGCGGCCGCGACGAATAGATCGCGGTCACCTGCGCAAAGGACGTGGCGTTGATAGCCTGGATGTGGGCGGTGCTGACCCAGCCATAACCGATGACAGCGACATTATATTTCTTCATGCGATAGCTCCAAAATGACGGGGGACGGGAAAGCAGTGCGGGG
>CAMAPG010000103.1 GCA_945859965.1 Opitutus sp. GAS368
CACATCGTCCGGTCCTGGTCGCCCTGGTAACCATTCGAATCGGCGTAACGCGCCACTTCCATCCAGTCCCACGCCATGCGTTCGCCATAGGCCGGCGACGCCAACAGGCGGTCCACCAGGTCCTCGTAGGCGGTCCGCGAGCGGTTCTTCACAAAGGCATCCACCTCCGCCCGAGAGGGAGGCAGACCCGTCAGGTCCAGCGTCACGCGGCGGATCAGTGTCGTTTTTTCCGCTTCCGGTGAAAAGGCCAGGCCTTCCCGTTCCAGTCGCTCGCCGACGAACGCGTCGATCGAATTCCGTCCGGCAAACGCCTTTTTAACCGTGGGCACCGTCGGGCGGCTCACTGGCGTCAGCGACCAGTGCTCGCCCCAGTGGGCGCCTTCATCGATCCATTGCTTGAAGACTGCGATTTGCTGCGGCGTCAGCTTTTTGTGCGACGTGACCGGGGGCATCCGTTCATCGGGATCCTCCGCCAGGATGCGTTCGATCAAGGTGCTCTCCCCGCTCTTGCCGCGCACGATCACTTCCAGTGCGGTTTTTTCCTGGTCGAGCCGGAGATCGGCTTTGCGGTGTCCGGGGTCCGGACCGTGGCAATAGAAACAATTTTCTGACAGCACCGGCAGGATCTGACGGCTGAAATCGATCTTCGCCGCGGCGTTCGCGTTCGCTCCCCACCCTCCGCCCAGGACACCGGACAGCAGGAGCCCAACGGTGCATACATTGAGGCGGGGGTAGATCACTGGGAAAGCATACCGCGAAGGGCTACTGTGGCAATTTACGGGAATCCGTAAGTCCCGGATCGAACGAGATCAACCGGTCTTTCACCGCCACAGAAAGAGAATTGGAGGCAGGACGCGCATTTCAACCGGTGCAATCGCGGTCCGATCATCGCCCGCCATGGGACGAAGTAGAGTTTTTTCTGGTGGCAGGACCCTTGAGAAGTGTTTACGAGTTAGCGTAAATTGCCCCCGGACTTGAAGCCGGTAGCATTCCCCACAGTTTCCTTGCCACGCGCCCCCGCCCGTGACTGCCTTTCAACCGCTTTCTCGTGTTCGTCTCTCCAATTTCGATCCCCTTGCGTGTCGGGTCCGCCTGGATTTTCGGCCTCGTCTCCGTCGCCTTGCTTTCCGCCGCCGGTGAACCGACGAAAAAATCCGCGGCACCGGAGGTGAAGGAAAAGCTTTCCTTCAATACCCACATCCAGCCGATCCTGTCGGAGAACTGTTACCAGTGCCATGGCCCCGATCCGGGTTCGCGCAAAGACGGGTTGCGCCTCGATCGCGCGGAGTACGCCTACGCCCCGCACGAAAAAAGCGGCCCGGCCATCATTCGCGGCGACGCCGCCAAAAGCCCGCTGGTCCTCCGGATTGAATCGAGGGACGAAAAGGAAATGATGCCGCCGCCCGAGGCGCACAAGACCCTTAAGCCCGCAGAAATCGCCCTGTTGCGGAGGTGGATCGCGGAGGGCGCGGAATATCAGGAACATTGGGCGTTCATTGCCCCCCAACGTCCGGCGGTTCCCGCGGTCGCCCCCACTTCGCCGTCCGCCGGCTGGGCGCACACTCCCATCGATGCCTTTATCCTCGCCCGCCTGGCAAAAGCCCAGCTGGCCCCCTCGCCCGAGGCGGATCGCCGCACGTTGATCCGCCGGGTGTCGTTCGATCTCACCGGCCTGGCGCCGTCGCCGGCGGAAGTGGAGGCTTTCGTGCATGACACCGCCCCTGGAGCCTACGAACGCGTGGTCGACCGGCTGCTGGCGAGCCCGCGTTATGGCGAGCACCGCGCACGCTACTGGCTCGATTACGTGCGTTACGCCGACACGCATGGCCTCCATTTCGACAACTACCGCTCGATCTGGCCGTACCGCGATTATGTCATTCGGGCGTTCAATGCGAACAAGCCGTTCGACCGCTTCGTCCGGGAACAACTCGCGGGCGATTTGCAGCCCGCGCGCACGATCGACGAGCTCACCGCCACCGGCTTCGTCCGCAATAGCATTACCACCAATGAGGGCGGCACGATTACGGAAGAAGTCACCGTGGCGCTCACCCGCGATCGGGTCGAGGCGTTCGGGGGCACATTCCTCGGGCTCACCACCGGCTGCGCCGCCTGCCACGACCACAAATTCGATCCGATCAGCCAGAAGGATTTCTACACCCTCTCCGCCTTCCTGAATAACACCGCCGACCAGGCATGGGATTTGAATGTCGCCGACCCGGTCCCCGTGTTCCGCCTGCCCTCGGACGAAAATCGGGCCGCCGTCGAAGCCGCACTGGCGGCACGCGCTGGATTGCAAACCCGCTTGGCCGCCCGTCAGCGCGCCGTGGACGAGGCGTTCCGCCAGTGGCTCGCGACGGGGGCCAGGCCGCGGACCGTGTCTCCCCAAAATCTCGAACTGCGCCTGCGTTTCGATGAGGGTCGCGGCGAGGTCATCCGGAACACCGCTCCCGGCGCCGCCACTGCGGCCTTCACGGCCAACACCAATCCCTTGGTCTGGGGCGAGGAATCCTGGCTGTGGCCCAGCGCGCGTTTCGATATCAACACCCAACTTCCCCTCGGAAACATCGGCGACGTGGAAGTCGACCAATCCTTCTCCGCGGGCGGCTGGGTCAAACCCCGGGACAAACCGGGCGGGCGCAACCCGGTCACGGGCTCGCTCTTTTCCCGCGTCGCCAGTACCGACCGCGGCGGCCGCGGCTGGGAGATTACCTACGAGCGGGATTTCTTCGCGGTGAACATCGTCCAGGATAACAATCCGGCGGCGCTGGCCTACCGGCAGGTTTCCCCGACTCCGCTGACTCCGTCTTTCTTCGCGCAGCAAGCCCAACGTTTCCCATCACCGTTGCTGGTCAGCCAAAAGCCGACGCAGTACGCGATCCAGCTGATCGCAAAAAATAAATACCCCCGGGAATGGACTCATCTCTTCGTGACGTACGACGGTTCGGGGCGGGCGGCCGGAGTCCGGCTGTTCATCGATGGGCAGCCCGTTGAAACCCAGGTCAAAAGCGATTCGCTCCAGCCCGGCCTGACCATTCGCACCCAGGGCATCACCCATCTCGGCCGGCGCGTTGGCTCCCAGCCGATGCCGTTCCGCGAGACCCGCTATCAGGATATCCGCTTTTATCGCCGCGCGCTTTCCCCGGCTGAAGTCGCCCGGCTGCAATATGAAGAAATCGCGGCCGAGATCCTTGCGCGCCAGCCCAATCCGGCGCGTTGGTCCAGCGACGAGCGCTTCGTCGCCCTGGACAAATTCTTCCTCGCCGAGCGCGATCCCGAGTCGAAACAGATCACCGCCAAACTCGACACGATCGACGAGCAGATCGACAAACTCACCGCCGGTGGCACCCCCACGTTGATCACCCGCGAGCGCTCCTCCCCCGCTTACGCCGCGATCCTGAAACGCGGCGTTTTCACCGAGCGCCTCGAGCGCGTAGAGCCCGCCACGCCGCATTTTCTTCCACCATTACCCGCCGGTGCCTCACGTGACCGCTTGGGTCTGGCCGAATGGTTGGTTTCCGCGGAGCAGCCGTTAACCGCCCGGGTCACGGTCAACCGGATGTGGCAGGAAATATTCGGTCGGGGTCTGGTCGAAACATCCGAGGATTTTGGCGTGATGGGCGCCCGCCCCACCCACCCGGAATTATTGGACTGGCTGGCCGTCGAATTCCGCGAGAGCGGCTGGGACATGAAAAAAATGTACCGCCTGCTCGTGCTGTCCGCGGTCTACCGCCAGTCGGCTGTCGTGACTCCGGACCGTCTAGCCAAAGATCCGGGCAACCGCTTGCTGGCGCGGGGCCCGCGTTTCCGCCTCGACGGGGAAATGATCCGCGACGCCGCACTTCAGGCGTCGGGACTCTTGGTGGAAAAAATTGGCGGCGCCCCGGTCAAACCCTACCAGCCCGCCGGGGTTTGGGAAGAAATCGCCATGCTCGGATCGACCACGGGAATCTATAAGGAGGATGAAGGCAGCAGCCTCTACCGGCGGAGTGTTTACACCCTCTGGAAACGCGCCGCGCCGCCCGCGAGCATGGAGACCTTCGACGCGCCATCCCGCGAAGTCGTCTGCATCCGCCGGCCGCGTTCGAACACGCCCTTGCAGGCCTTGGTGACGATGAACGACCCGCAATTCGTCGAAGCGGCGCGCAAACTCGCCGAACGCGCCGTCCAGGCCGCCCCAACGTCAGAAGGTCGGCTGGACTTTCTCGCTCAGACCGTTCTGAGCCGGTCGCTCGACGCGCGTGAGCTGGCTGTCTTCGCCAAAGCGCAGAGCCGTTACCGCACCTTTTTTCAGGCCCACGCCGACGATGCCATCGCCCTGCTCCAAGTCGGACGTTCGCCCATGGCCGCCCTCGATCCCGCCGAACTCGCCGAGTGGACCCTGGTTTCCAGCCAGTTCTTCAACCTCGACGAATTTCTCACCAAGTAAGTCGCGCGCCATCCGCCATCCGCGCTCCAACCCATTCCTCCCGTGCACGACCCTCACTCCAGCCACGATCTCTGTTCCGATCACGGCGGCGAATATCCGACGGTGTGGGATCTGCCCATTCCCGCCGGGCTGAAGCAGCAGTGGCTCGAGTTGGAAACGCGCCGCCACTTCCTCGGCCGGGCGGGCAAGGCGCTCGGCTGGGCCGGCCTCGCGAGCATTCTCGGCAAGAGCGTGCCTTCCGTCCTCGCCAATGTCGGCGGCGGACGTGATCTCCGCCCGCATTTTGCGCCCAAGGCCAAACGGGCGATCTATCTGTTCATGGCCGGCGCGCCGTCGCAGCTCGATACCTGGGATTACAAACCGGGGCTAACGTCGATGTTCGATCAAGACCTCCCTGAATCCGTCCGGGGTGGACAGGCGCTCACCGGCATGACCGCCGGCCAGGCCCGGCTGCCGATCGCGCCGAGTCTGTTCAAGTTCAAGCAGCACGGCAAAAGCGGCACTTGGGTTTCCGAGCTTTTCCCTTGGACCGCGAAACTCGTCGACGATCTCACCATCGTGAAATCGCTCCACACCGATGCGATCAATCACGAGCCCGCCATTCTGTTGATCAACACGGGCAACATGTTCGCGGGCAAACCGTCCCTCGGCTCCTGGCTCTCCTACGGCATCGGCGCGATCAACGAGGAACTGCCGACATTTGTCGTCCTCACCTCGAAGATGCCGTGGACGAAAAACGTCCAGGCACTTTCCAACCGTCTCTGGTCCTCCGGTTTCCTTTCCCCGGAATATTCCGGCATCGCGCTCCGCGCGGGCGGCGAGCCCGTCCTTCATCTCACCGATCCCAAGGGTGTCACGAGCGACGTGCGTCGCGCGATGATCGATGGCGTGAACGACCTCAACCACCAGCTCTTTGAGCGGGTGGGCGACCCCGAGACCAATGCCCGCATCGCCCAATACGAGATGGCGTTCCGCATGCAGACGTCCGTGCCGGACCTTGTTGATTTCTCGAACGAACCCGCCTCGACGTGGGATCTCTACGGGCCGAAGGCCAAGGAACCCGGCACCTTCGCTTACAATTGCCTCATGGCCCGGCGTCTTGCTGAACGCGGCGTGCGTTATACCCAGATTTTTCTCCGCAGCTGGGACACCCACACTACCCTGCCAGCCGGGCTGCGGGTCCTCGCCGAGGATTCCGACCGGCCCACCTACGGGCTGATCACGGATCTCAAGCGCCGCGGCCTCCTCGACGACACGCTTGTCATGTGGGGCGGTGAATTCGGCCGCACGGTCTATTCCCAGGGCGGCCTGAAAGTCGACGACTACGGTCGCGACCATCATCCGCGCTGTTTCACCATGTGGATGGCAGGAGGAGGCATGAAGCCCGGCATTTCCTACGGCGAGACCGACGACTTCTCCTACAACGTGGTCAAGAATCCGCTCCACATTCGCGATCTCCACGCCACCATCCTGCATCAGTTCGGTCTCGATCACAATCAGCTCACCTCCAAGTTCCAAGGGCTCGATCAAAAGTTGACGGGTGTCGTCCCGGCCAAGGTCATCAAAGATTTGATCGGCTGAGCCTCATGCAAACCCGGCGCACTTTCCTTTCCCAGGTCGCCCTGCTCTCCGCGGCGAACGCACTGCCGGCGTTTAATCTCCGCGCCTCCGACAAAACGGGAGCCCGCCTTCCCGTAGTCGGCGAGGGCGAGCACACCTACGAATGCGATCACGAATGGCTCCAGCCGCCAGCAGGCGTGGTGTGGGGCAACACGCACGGGCTTTGCCAGGACTCTCAGGGCAACATCTATGTCGCCCACACCGTGCATCCTTCGAGCATGCGCGCCGAAACGGTCGTCGTCTATGATTCCACCGGACGGTTCGTCCGCGCCTTCGGCGAGGAATTTCGCGGCGGAGCCCACGGCCTCGACGTGCGGCGCGAACCGGAGGGCGAATTTCTTTATCACTGCGACATCGTGCGCTGCAAAGTCGTCAAGACCACGCTCACCGGCGAAGTCGTGTGGGCCCGCGCCTATCCCCTCACCGATCCGGCCTACGCCGAAAAACCGATTCCCTACGTCCCCACCAACGTCGCTTTCGCGCCCAACGGCGATTTCTACGTGTCCGACGGCTACGGTTCGAACCGCGTGCTGTGGTTTTCCCCCCAGGGCGAATTTCTCAAGGAGATCGGCCGCGGTCCCGGAAAGGGCGATGAGCAGTTCGACAATCCGCACGGCCTCTGGGTCGATACTCGCGGCGCCGAACCCACCCTCGTCATTGCCGACAGCGGCAACACCCGGATGCAGATTTACACGCTGGACGGACGGCATCTCAAATCGGTCAAGGATGAAGGCAAGCTGCGCCTGCCGCGCCATTTTCATGTACAGGGCGAGTGGATGGTCTGTCCCGACCTCGACAGCCAGGTCTGCCTGATCGACCGCGATTACCGCGTCGTCGTCCAGCTCGGCGACGGTCAGGCCATCAACGGCAAACGTTTTTCCCGCCGGACCCAGGCGCGCAATGAATTCACCCCCGGCAAATTCATCTGTCCCCACGACGCAATTTTTCTGGCCAACGGCGATATCCTTGTCTCCGAATGGCTGCCGATTGGCCGCATCACCCGCCTCCGCCGTGTGACGGCCTGATCCGCGCCACATGTCGTCCCGTATTGTTCTCCTGATTGGACTGATTCTCACTTTGGCACTCGCTGCCCTTGGCGTGTCGCTGCCGCCCGACGGAGTTGAACGCATCGCGCTCGCCCAGTTCCTCGGCCGGTTTCACGTCATGGCCGTGCATCTGCCGATCGGATTGCTCCTCGCCGTGGCCGTGATGGACCTGGTCGGGGCATCGCCACGGCACCGGGTCTTGCGCGAAGCGGCGGGCTTTGTTCTCGGCTTTGCCACGTTGAGCGCCGTCGGCTCCGCCCTCCTGGGCTGGCTGCTGGCTTTCGCCGGAGGATACTCCGGAAAACTCGTCTCCCAGCACATGTGGGGCGGATTTATCCTTTGCGCGGTAAGTGTGCTGGCCCTGGCGGTCCGGCGCTCGTTCGTCGCTCCCGAACGGCGTGGGCTCGGATATGCCTACCCGCCTTTGCTGCTGCTCGCGATCGTCACCATGCTCTGGACCGCGCACCAAGGCGGCAAGCTGGTGCATGGTGAAACGTTTCTCACCCAACATAGCCCTTTCCGCACTCCGAGCCCGGGCAAAGTTTCCTCTCCTGGAAAAAAAGGTGCAGTGAATTCCACTCCGGCTGCGAATGCTGCAGCAACCGAAGCCTCCTTCTATGCGGTGCGCGTCGCCCCGGCGCTCGATCGCACCTGTGTCGGCTGCCACAACGCGAACAAACACAAGGCCGGCTTGCGATTAGATACCTACGCCTTGCTGATGCAGGGCGGTGAGAACGGACCCGTGGTGAAAGCGGGCGATCCAGCCGGCAGCGAACTCTATCATCGCATCACCCTGCCTCCCGAGGACGAGGATTTCATGCCCAGCGACGGCAAGAAGCCGCTCGCGCCCGAGGAAGTGAAATGGATTGAACTGTGGATCGCCGCCGGTGCTTCCGCCACCGCGCCTCTGAGTCAGTTCACCACCGCACCGGCCCCCCACAACGATACTCCCGCGATCCTCGCGCCCGATTACCAGCCTTACCTCGCGAAGATTGCCGCCTTCGAAAAACAATCGGGCGGCCGTTTGGTCCCGCGTTCCCGCCACCCCACCGATGGCCTTATTTTGCGCACCGCCAGTGCACCGTCACAGTGCACGGACGCGGTTCTCGCCCAGCTCGGCCCCGTCGCCGGGCTGATCGTCGAAGCCGAGCTTGCGCGCACCAAAATCACCGACACCGGCCTGCGGGCCCTCGCCGCATGCAAAAATCTCCGGGTACTCGACCTTTCCAATACCAAGGTAACGGCCGCGGGATTGGCCAGCCTTGCCGGCCTGGAAAAGCTGGAACGGCTCAATCTCACCGACACGGGCATCGACTCCGCGGCCATTGCCAGACTGCACCTGAAAGCCGCTCCGCAAATTTATCCGATGCCTTCCGCTGAAGGGCCGGAGGCAAACTGATTTCGCGCCTTTTGAGGCAAAAAATTCCGAGGCATGGATTTGTGAACATCCGTTACCTTTTCGGTTTCCTGCTTTCCACATTCTCGCTGCCGGCAGCCGAGCTCACGCGCTACGAATTCGTCGAGCCGCACATGGCCACGCTGTTTCGCATCGTGTTCTATGCGCCCAATCCGGAAATCGCCAAAAACGCCTCGCAAGCGGCTTTCACGAAAATTGAGGAATTGAACCGGGCGTTCAGCGACTATGCCCCGGACAGCGAACTGAACCGCTTCTGCCGCATCCCTGCGGGCACGCCCGTGCCGCTCAGCCCCGATCTCTTTCTCATTCTCAGCCGTGGGCAGCAGTTCGCCGAAGCCAGCCACGGTTCATTCGACATGACGGTTGGCCGTCTTACGCAACTCTGGCGCGTCTCGCGCAAATCGCACCGCCTGCCCGCTCCCGACGTTCTCGCCCAAGCGCGCGCGGCGGTTGGTTGGAAAAAACTCTCCCTCGCGACTGAGCTCCAAACTGGAACTCTCGCCGCCACCGGCATGCAGCTCGACCTTGGCGGAATCGCCAAGGGCTTCGCCGCCGATGCCGCACTTGCCGTCCTGCGCGCCCACGGTTGTCCGGCGGCGCTCGTCGCCGCCAGTGGAGACATCGCCCTCGGAGACGCCCCGCCGGGTCGCGCCGGCTGGGACATCTCCCTCGGGTCGCAGGCCAACGCCCCCCACCGGACTCTCGCACACTGCGGCGTCTCCACTTCGGGCGATTTCGAGCAATTCGCAGTCATCGACGGCGTGCACTACGCCCATATCCTCGATCCGCGCACGGGCCTCGGCCTGACCCAACCCGCCGAAGTTTCGGTTATCGCCCCGGATGCCACCACCAGCGATGCGCTCGCCACCGCCCTCTGCATCGTCAGCGCGGAGGAAGGCAAAGTTCTGCTGGAAAAATACCCCGGGACGAGCGCTGTCTTCAAACGTTAGGAGCTGTTTGGTAATTCACCTCTCGGGGTAGCGAAAGCCGTGAGGCTTTCGTCCGAACCCGAAACGCTCACGCGTTTCGCTACGAGAATCCACGGCAGGCGCATTTCCGAGAC
>CAMAPG010000104.1 GCA_945859965.1 Opitutus sp. GAS368
ATTGTCGCGCAGATCGCGGAAGTAGGGCAGCATCAGCGGCCGGATGAGCTTGTTTTCACCGCGGGCCAGGCGCTCGATCACGTCGCGCTGGGGGCGGATAATGGTGCGCAGGCGGGAGAAATCGCCCCGCACCTTGAGAATTTCCGCGATGAACGCCTTGGCGGAATCCTCGGCGAGCACCTTTTCCTCAATCTCCTCCAACTCGACGGCAAGTTCGACCATCACTGGCTGGTACAGGTCGACCAACAAATCCAGCACCGTGTGCGCGAGCCGGTCCGGGCCGCGGGCGATGACTCCGGTGCTCTTGCTCACGCGGTCCATGGCGCCCTGCACGGATTTCAAAGGGGTGCGGTGGAAGGTGACGAGGTAGTCCTTGCCGAGGAAGAGATCGAGCTCCGTGGTGGCAAATTTTTCGGCGCGGGTGAAGTCGATCGCGTGGGTGACGATGAAGAGGTATTCCTCGTAGTCCTCGATTTTCGGCAGCGAGCTCGGCGTGACGCAGTCCTCGATCGCGAGCGGATGGAATTGAAACACGCCCTCGAGGATCGCCTTGATCTCCTCGTCGGTGGGGTTGTCGAGATCGACCCAGAGGATGAGACCCTTGTCGGCGCGGACGAGGCGGAGCGCTTCGAGTTCGAGATCGCGGCCGACCAGTTTACCTTCGCTGAGGACGAACGAGTGGATCATGCTGCGCGGAGCGTAGTGGCGAAATGGGCTTTGCCAAGACAGAGAAGGTGACAAACGCTCAACGCTTAACGTTTAACGTCCAACGCTCAGATGGAGGCGGCTTCTCGGTCCTGCTATCGCACTCACTTAAGCGTTAAACGTTAAGTGTTGAGCGTTGAGGGTTCGGCCGCTCAGGCCGGAGCCAGCAACTTATCCTCGGCGGCGGCCACTGCCCGGATAAAATCCTGCGGTGTGGCGGCCTGCATAAACGCTTCCCGATTGGCGGCTTCCTTGAGGAGTTTGCACAGCGCGCTGACCACCAGCAGGTAATCGCCCGGTTTGGTCTTGGGCGTGCCAAGCATGAAAATGAGGTTCACCGTCTGGTTGCCGTTCTCGAATAAAATGCCGGTGTCGCTGCGGCCAACGGCGAACACGATCGATTTGACGTGTTCGGTGCGGGCATGGGGCAGGGCGATGCCGTTGCCGAGACAGGTCGTGTCGAGGCGGTCCCGGGCGAGCAACTCGGCGTAAAATCCCTCGAAGTTGCTGACCTCGGGATGGGGCGCGAGCAGCTGGGCCACTTCATTGAGCGCGGCAGTGCGCTTCGTGCTCTGGACGTGCAGGGAAATGTACGCGGGATCGAGAAGCTGGGAAATTTTTCCAGGCATGAGAAACAAGGGAAGCGGCGCTGAATCTAAAGCAAGTGAGCGGCGGAGTAAAATGTTGGCAAGGGCGGAATCACCCGTAACCCCGATTTTTCACGCTCACGAAAAAGGCGCCGGCCGGAGCCGTCGCCTGAGGAAAAAACAGGCTGAGGAATTACGTGGCCGGTGCGCTTTCGGGCGCCTCACCCACGGTGCTTTGCTCTTCCTCGGTTTCGACGATACGCGCGATGCCGAGCAGTTTGTCGCCCGGCTCGAGGTTGACGAGCTTCACGCCCTTGGCGCCGCGACCGGTCTCGCGGATTTCCTTCACCCGGGTGCGGATGCTCTGCCCCTTGGCGGTGAGCAACATCACTTCGTCGCTGTCGTGGACGCTCAGCGCGCCCGCCACATTGACGGAAGCGTCTTCCGGCAGGTCGATGGCGATGACGCCCGTGCCGCCGCGGCTGGTGAGACGGTAATCCCCAAACGGAGTGCGCTTGCCGACGCCATCCTCGCGGGCGACGAGCAGCTGGGCGACGGAATCGCAGACCGCGATCGTCTTGACGAAGTCGCCGTCATATTTGAAACGCATCCCGGTCACGCCGACGGTGGAGCGGCCCTGGTCGCGGAGACCGTCTTCCTTGAAGCGCACGGCCTGGCCCTTGTGACTGATGACGATGATCTCGTTTTCGCCGTTGGTCAGCACGCAGCCGACGAGGGCGTCGTCGGCCTCGAGATTGATGCCAATCAGGCCGCCGTCGCGGGTGGTGTTGGCGTAATCCGCAAGGTTGGTTTTCTTCGTGATGCCGTTGCGCGTGGCCATGACCAGGAACTGGGCCGGGGCGAAGTCCTTCACGCACAGCATGGCGGCGATCTTCTCGCCCTCGGAAAGGCGCAGGAAGCTCGACACGGACTTGCCCTTCGAGGCGCGGGTGCCCTCGGGGGTGTCGTAGACCTTTTTCGCGTGGCACTGGCCGGTGCTCGTGAGAAAGAGGATGTAGTCGTGCGTGCTGGCGGTGAAGAGATGCTCGACGAAATCCTCGTCGTAAGTCTCTGCGCCGATGACGCCCTTGCCGCCGCGTTTCTGCGAACGGTAGTCGGAAACGGGGGTGCGCTTGATGAAGCCGAGATGGGTGACGGTGATGACGCAGCCCTCGTTGGGGATGACATCCTCCATGCGGAACTCGCCGGCGGCAGCGACGATCTCGGTGCGACGGGGAGAAGTGTATTTTTCCTTCATCTCCATCAGCTCCTTTTTGATCAGGTCGAGCAACTTGGCCTCGGACTCGAGGATGCCGCGGAGTTCCTCGATGATCTTCATCAATTCGAGGTATTCGGCCTCGATCTTGCCGCGTTCGAGACCGGTCAGCTGGTAGAGGCGGAGCTCAAGGATGGCATCGGTCTGGCGCTCGGAGAGCGGGTACTTCACCATCAACTTCTGCTTGGCCTCCTCGCGGTTGGAGGAGGCGCGGATGATTTTGACGAAATCGTCGAGGTTATCGAGGGCGATGATGTAGCCCTCAAGGATGTGGGCGCGGTCCTCGGCCTGTTTGAGGCGGAACTGGGTGCGTCGCGTGACGACATCGCGGCGGTGCTCGATGTAGCACTCGATCAGCTCCTTGATGTTCATCTGCTTCGGCCGCTTCTTGTCGAGGGCGAGCAGGGTGACACCGAACGAGGATTCGAGCGCGGTCTTCTGGAAAAGCTGGTTGATGACGACCTTCGCCTGCTCGCCGCGCTTCAGCTCGATGACGATGCGGGTGTTTTCGTCGGACTCGTCTCGGAGATCGCGGATGCCGTCGATCTGCTTTTCGCCGACGAGCTCGGCGATGCGGAGGACGAGGGTGTTGCGGTTAACGTTGTACGGGATCTCCGTGATGACGATCTGCTCCATGCCGCCCTTGAGCTCCTCGGTGTGCGCCTTGCCGCGGGTGCGGACGATGCCCTTGCCGGTTTTCAGGTAGCTCAGGATGCCCTCGCGACCGGAGATGGAACCGCCGGTCGGGAAATCAGGGCCCTGGATGATGGTGCAGATCTCGTCGACCGAGACGTTCGGACGATCGATGATCACGCACGTGGCGTCGATGATCTCGTCGAGATTATGCGGCGGAATGTTCGTCGTCATGCCGACGGCGATGCCCGTCGAACCGTTCATCAGCAGGTTCGGCAGCGCGGAGGGAAGAACGGTCGGCTCGGTGGTCGACTCCTTGTAGTTCGGGACGAAGTCGACGGTGTCTTCCTCGATGTCTTTCAACAGATCCTCCGCGATATTGCGGAGACGGGCCTCGGTGTAACGGTAGGCCGCGGGTGGATCGCCGTCGACGGAGCCGAAATTACCCTGCGGATCGATCAACGGATAGCGCATGACCCACGGCTGGGCGAGGCGGACGAGCGTGTCATAGACCGACGAGTCGCCGTGGGGATGGTAGTTCTTGAGCACTTCACCGACGACACCGGCGCACTTGTCGAAGGGGCGGTTGTGCAACAGGCCTTCACGCAGCATCGCGTAGAGCACCCGGCGCTGCACGGGCTTCAGGCCGTCGCGCGCATCAGGCAGGGCGCGCGAGATGATGACCGACATCGAGTATTCGATGTAGGCCGACTGCATGATGTCGGTGATGTTGGCCGTGGAGAGTTTTTCGTTCGCGGTGTACATTCAGGGAAAGTAGTGGGTAGCGGGTAGTCAGTAGTCAGTAGGGTTCTAGCGCTGCGTGCGGGCCAGGCCTCTGATGTAGCCGTGGAGTAGGCGAGCGATCTCGTCCAAATCGGTCTGCAGACTGGTGGTGTTCGCGTAGCCTAGATCGTGAGAAAGGATCATTTGTTAAGCGCTTTCATCGGCGGACCCTTGCGCGATGTTATAGTACCTGATTTTATCCGGGGTGGTGCGCTTGCGAAAGCCTTCCACGAAATTGGAGGGGATGCTGGAAGCGGCACGACGCAGCTGAGAAGTCAGGCCGAACAATTGGTGTTTGGGAAACGATTCAGTAGTCCGATAAACGGCCAGCGCATAGGCGTGGGCCTTCTGCCAGACGAGTACGTCCCGAAACGATTGTGATTTGTCAGCCATGCTCGCTACTCGCTACCCACTACTCGCTACTCACACATCCAGGAACTGGACGTTCAGCGCGTTGTCCTCAATGAACTGGCGGCGAGGGGGGACTTCGTCGCCCATCAGGAGGGTGAACAGCGCGTCGGCCTTGGCGGCGTCCTCAATGTTCACTTTCAACAGGCGGCGTTTGTCGGGGTCCATCGTCGTCTCGAACAGCTGCTTCGGGTTCATTTCCCCCAGACCCTTGTACCGCTGGATACTGAGGCCCTTGCGGCCGTTGGCGCGGATCTGGGCGATGATGTCGAGCGGGCCGCGGAGTTCGGTCCGGGCCTCGCTCTTCTGGCCGGGATTCTCGGTGATCGTGAATTGCGGCTGCTCGCCCGGAGTGAACTTTGCGATATCCAGGCCGGTGGCCGCGATGGCCTTGAGCAGTTTGGCCATCTCGGTGCTTTCGAAGATTTCGTGCTTGGTCCGGCGGATGACCGGGCCGGGCTTCTTTTCAGCAGCCAGGGTTTCGTCGACGCCTTCCGTTTGCTCGGTGAGGTCGGCGTTGAGCTTCTTGGCCACAAGGAAGTCCTTGAGCGCGGTCTCGTCCTTGAGGAAACGGTGACTCTCCTGGTTGCCCTCGCGGATGCGGATGATGTAGCGCGGGAGCTCGTGCGTGGCCGCGTCGTGCTTGTCGAGATACTCGGTGAGCGTCGCGCCGTAGCGGGTGACGCCCGTGCCAAGCTTTTCCAGCGCGGCGAGGTTTTCGACGATCTTGTCCACCTGGGTGGGATCGAAGGTATGCGAATCGGAAAGACGCGTGAGCACGACATCCTCAGAGCCCAGCTCGAGGAGGATGCGGTTGAGCTGCTCGTCGTTGTCGACGTATTGCTCCCGTTTCTTGCGCTTGATTTTGTAAAGCGGCGGCTGGGCGATGTAGATGTAACCGCGCTCGATCAGGCCCTTCATCTGCCGGTAGATGAACGTGAGGAGCAGCGTGCGGATATGGGAGCCGTCCACGTCGGCGTCCGTCATGATGATGATGCGGTGGTAACGCGCCTTGTCGGCGTTGAATCCGCCGACGGATTCGTCGCCCTCGCCGATGCCCGTGCCGCAGGCGGTGATGAGCGTGCGGATTTCCTCGTTCGAGAGCACCTTGTCGAGGCGGGCCTTCTCCGTGTTGATGAGCTTGCCGCGGAGCGGAAGGATTGCCTGAAAGCGGCGGTCGCGGCCCTGCTTGGCGGAGCCGCCGGCGGAGTCGCCCTCGACAATGTAGAGTTCGGTAAGCGCCGGATCGCGTTCGGAACAGTCGGCCAGCTTGCCGGGCAGTCCGCCGCCGGACAGCGCGCCCTTGCGCACGGTTTCACGGGCCTTGCGGGCGGCCTCGCGGGCGCGCGCCGCATTGAGCGACTTGTCGACGATGCGCTTCGCCACGCTCGAATTGCTTTCAAAGTAGAACATCAGGCCCTCGTAGGCCACGGAGCCCACGACGCTTTCCACCTCGGGCGAGAGCAGCTTCACCTTCGTCTGCGACTCGAACTTCGGGTCGCTGTGCTTGATCGAAATCACGGCGGCCAGGCCTTCGCGGACGTCGTCGCCGGTGATCTGCGGATCCTTGTCCTTGAGAAGATTGTTGGCCTTGGAGAACTGGTTGATGGCGCGGGTGAGCGCGCTGCGGAAGCCGGAGAGATGCGTACCGCCGTCCGGATTGTGAATCGTGTTGGTGTAACACATCACCTGGTCGTTGTAGGTGTCGTTATACTGGAGCACGATCTCGACGTGGATCTCGACGTCCTTGTCGTCGAGCTTGGTCCGCACTTCCTTCTTCAGGCTCACCGGCTTGGGATGCAGCGGGGTCTTGCCCTGGTTGAGCTGCTTCACGAATTCCTCGACGCCATCCTTGTAAAAGAAACGCTCGGGCTTCGGCTCGGCGGGACGTTCGTCGGTGAAGACGATTTCCAAACCGGAGTTCAGGAAGGCGAGTTCGCGCAGGCGCTGGCTGATGCGGCTGCTGACAAAAACGGTGGTTTCCCGGAAAATTTCCGCGTCGGGCTTGAACGTGATGAGCGTGCCGGTGCCGCGGGCCTTGCCGATGACCTCGAGTTTTTTCACGGTCCGGCCCTGCTGGAACTTCATGTGGTGGACCTTGCTATCGCGCGAGACCTCCACTTCGAACCATTCCGAGACCGCGTTGACGCACTTCGCGCCGACGCCGTGGGTGCCGCCGGAAAACTTGTAGCCGCCCTGGCCGTATTTGCCGCCGGAGTGGAGGGTGGTGAGCACCATCTCGACGCCCGGAATCTTGTATTGCGGATGGATGTCGACCGGGATGCCGCGGCCATTGTCGCGGATGCTGATCGAGCCGTCGACATGGATGGCCACTTCGATCCGGGTGCAAAAGCCCGCGAGATGTTCGTCGACCGAGTTGTCGAGCACTTCGGAAACACAATGATGCAGCGCGCGTTCGTCGGTACCGCCGATGTACATGCCTGGCTTCTTGCGGACCGCTTCAAGACCCTCGAGTTTGCCCAATTTTGAAGAGTCGTAGGCCTCGGCGCCGGCTTTGTTTTTTGCGTGATTTTCTTCGTCAGTTGGGTCGGCCATGAAAGAGTGGGACAGGATGGAAATGAAAGAGAAAATCATTCAGCAGCGCGCGCATTCAGGCGAGGGTTTTTTTGAGAAAAAACCGCCTTAAAAACGCCTGAATTTGGCCTTTAAAGGGGTTTGTCCCGCCAGCCCGTGTCCCCCTACCCGGTAAAGCCTCTTGCCGGGGCGGACTTTTCGTTTGCCCGGCTCGTTTGGCACCCTACGGTCGGTCTTTGTGAAGCTTTCCGTCAAAACCGCGTATGCCTGCCGGGTCCTGGCCCAAATCGCGCGATTACACGGGACCGGACAGCTGGCCCACGTCGAAGCACTGGCCAAAGTGGAGGCGGTGCCGGCCAACTATTTAGCCCAGATTCTCAGCGAGTTACGCGATGGAGGGCTGATTACGAGCCGCCGGGGCAAAAGCGGAGGCTATGCGCTCGCCCGGTCGCCCGAGGATATCTCGCTGTACGATGTCGTGACCTTGGCCGAAGGCGATGTGCTTGAGTTTGGAGGAGATAACAAGGGCCAGTCCGGCCGCCGTGTGCAGCACGCCTGGCGCGATATCCGGACCGCGCTGATCGAGGAAACCAAGCGTTACACGCTCGACATGCTCATCAGCCGCGAAGTCGAGGAAATGTATTATATCTAACCGCCCCTTTCATGCTTACCCCGCTGCTCGAAAAACTTCTTATTTTACAGGACCGCGACACGCGACGCCTGAGCCTCGAGGCGCAACTCAAGGCGGTGCCGCGCGACATGGCGGCGATCGAGCAGAAGATCGCGGCCGAGAAAGGCGCGATCGAAACCGCCCGCCTCGAGCGCCGGGAACTTGAATCGAAGAAGAAGCTGCTCGAGACCGAGATCGGTTTGGCGCAAGAGAAGCTGGCGAAGTACAAGAACCAGCAGATGCAGGTCCGGAAGAACGACGAATTCCAGGCGCTGGGGCATGAAATTGCCACCACGCAGGCGGCGATCGACGCGTTCGAAGGGCAGGAATTGGAGCTGATGTACGCCATCGATGAGGCGAAGAAAAAATTTACGGCGGCGGAAGCGGTCCTGAACCAAAACATCGCGGGACACGAAGGCCGCATTGTAACCCTGAAGGAGCGCGCCATCAATCTCACCGCTGAGCTCAAGGCCGCCCAGGGGGAGGTGGCGACGGCCCGCGCGCCGGTGGAGGAGCCGGTGCTCCGGCTCTACGACCGGATCGCGGCGCAAAAACAGCCGGTCTGCGTGCCGATCCGCGGCGCCAAATGCGGCGGTTGTCATCTCAAGGTTTCCAGCGAAGCGGAATCGGCCTCCCGCGGTAAGAATCCCGATATCAAAGTCCCCACGTGCGATCAGTGCGGGCGAATTGTGTACTGGGAGAGCTGAAGTCGGGCCGGTCTAAAGCAGACGGCTTTGACGACCTGCGTGCACCCGGCACCACGGCGACCGCTTGAATAGGTCTGATTTCCGAGCCGCCGGGTCAGGGCCGGTTTTTCAAAAAGTGTTCGAAGAATAGATAGATGATCTCGTTGGATTCGGCGTTGGGCACATGGTCCGGGCGGTTGGTCATGGCGACGCGATTCCTGAATCCCAGCAGCTCGTTCACGGCGATGGCGTGATTCAGCACCGTCCAGCGGACCGGCCGATCCTCGGCTCCACCCGATACCAGGAATGGCCGCGGCGCCATCAAGGCATGCAGTTCCGTGAGGTCGCGGCCGGTCTCGCGCATTGTCCGGTACGGCCCGTAGGCGGGATTGGCGTCGGAAGGGATGCCTCGCTTGCGCTGGTGCACGCCGTCGAAGCCGAGATACCAGGGTTCCCAATAATTGATTTGCTGCTTGGTGTCGTCGAAGACGATGCCGGGATCCGACCAGGCGCTGCAGGCGTATTTGTCATAGAGACAGGAGGCGAACATCGCCCATTTCCCACCATAGGAATGCCCCACGATCCCGATGCGCGCCGGATCAACCTCCGGGCGTTGGGCAAGGATGGTGTGGCAATTGGCGGCGACATACGCGAGGAACGCGAGTGGCTGGCAGCGGGCGCCCCTGAGTTCAGGTTGGCGGGCGTCTCCGCCAGGAGAACCGATGGAAAGTGTGACAAAACCGCGCCGGGTCAGCTGAACAGCGAAGTCCCGCAGCTCTTCCTTCAGCCCGATGCTGGTTTCGGGCTCATAGTAGGGCACGAAGACCGCTGGGAACGGTCCGGGGCCGTCCGGCACGAGGAGGTAGCCGGCGACAAAATAATCCGCCGCGATCTCCACCTGTACGCGATGCTGGGTGAAGTTTTCGCGATGGGATTTTCCGGCAAAGGTGATTTGGGGCCGGGGGAGCAATTCCGGCCAAGGGCCCATCAACGCGTGCCAGCGGGTGAGGATCTCCTGCCGGCGTTCGGGCCAGTCCGGGGCCTCCCGCACCAGGCGTCCGTCGTAAAACGTGAGCGGGGAGACCTGAGGGCTTAACAAGCGGGCATACTCCTCGGGCGGGGTGAAAAAGGGCGCCAGACGAGCCCATGTCGCGTCGTTTGCCGCGGCCTGCGCGCTGCCAGATGCGGCTAGGGCTGCACCGGCGAAGAGAGTGAGAACGGTGCG
>CAMAPG010000105.1 GCA_945859965.1 Opitutus sp. GAS368
GGTAATCAACTCACCCACAGTGGAAAAATGGATGTCTTGATCGGGCCAGCTCGCCCGACTGACCAATGCTACCGGAGTATCAATGGCCATCCCGCCTGCCACCAACTGCTCGGCAATGGTCCTCAGCCTCCGTGCTCCCATGTAAATGCAAAGCGTGGCGCGCAACCGCGCATAATCGCCCCAATGCACCACACTCTCCGGTTTTGCAGGATTTTCGTGGCCCGTGAGAAAAACCACGGCGGAAGAAAATTCCCGATGGGTCAGCGGCACACCAGCAGCAGCTCCCGCCGCGGCGGCGGCAGTTACTCCCGGCACGACTTCGCAAGGAATCCCCGCGCGGATGAGCGCAGTAAGCTCTTCCCCCCCCCGGCCGAAAATAAACGGATCCCCGCCTTTCAGCCGGACCACTTGCCGGCCCGCTTGGGCGTGGGTTAACAATAATTCAATGATTTGCTCCTGTGCCGCCACATGCTCCCCGCATCGCTTGCCGACATAAATCCGTTCGCACTTTTCCGGACAATAATCGAGCAAGGCACGACCCGCGAGATCATCGTAAATGACCACTTCAGCAGCGGCCAAACGTGCGCGCCCACGCACGGTGATTAGTTCCGGATCTCCCGGACCTGCACCGACAAGCGAAACTGAACCAACCATTTTCATCTATTGTTTACTTGATTAGTAATCTTATGTTGACGCACGTCAAAAGTTTTGTTGATTTTAACCACAATTTTCCCTCCATGGACACACCTTCTGCAGCGCAAGTAAGTAAGAACGAATTGATTAAAACTTCGGATCCCACTTTGGGCGGATCCATTAGCGCTACCCTGGCCGATACGGCACTCGATCGTTTTGCCGAAAACGATGAGCAATTCCTGAAATTTCACGGCATCTACCAGCAGGATGATCGCGACCTGCGTAAAACCGGCAAGAAATACATGATGATGATCCGCAGCCGGATTCCGGGCGGGGTCATGACCGCCAATCAATGGATCACCTTTGACGATCTCGCGACGGTTCACGGCAACAACACGCTGCGCGTCACCACCCGGCAATGCATTCAGTTTCACGGTGTTTTAAAGTCCGGCCTTGGTCCGCTGATGAAGCGGATCAATGAATCATTGCTTTCGACTCTCGCGGCCTGCGGCGATGTCAACCGCAACATCACCGCTTCGCCCACGCCCGCCTACACAAAAGCCCGCGAACAAGTGTATGCCGACGCGCTGCGCACTGTTCACGCTGTAGCCCCGAAGACTCCCGCCTATCACTCGATCTGGATCGATAACGTGCAGCTGAATCTCGACGAACCGGCCAACAAGGACTTCGTCGATCCTCTCTACGGCAAGACTTACCTGCCCCGCAAATTCAAGATCGCCTTCGTTGTTCCGCCGGTGAACGACATGGACGTTTTCACCAATGACCTTGGCTTCATCGCCATTGTCGAAAACGACCGCGTCCTCGGATACAACGTCGCTGTCGGTGGCGGCATGGGACGCAGCCATGGTAACGTCCAGACTTTCCCGCGCCTTGCCGACGTGATCGGTTTTGTCGCTCCCGAACAGGTCGAAGAAGTGGCCAAGGCCGTCATCGCCACATTCCGCGATTTCGGTGATCGCACCAACCGCAAACACGCCCGTTTCAAATACGTCGTCGAAGAGCGCGGTCTCGATTTTATCCGCGGGGAAATCAACCGACGGGCCAGTCTCACGCTCGCACCGGCCCGGCCTTACGAGTTCACCACCACTGGCGATCTCTATGGCTGGCATCGCGCCGTGGACGGCAGTCTTTTTCTCACGCTGTTTGTGGAAACAGGCCGGATCAAGGACGTCGCCGGCCATGCCATGAAAACCGCTCTGCGCCAGGTCGCGGAAAAATTCCCGAACGTGGAATTCCGGCTTTCAGCAAATCAGAATGTCATCCTCGCCAACGTTCCGGAACGCGATCGCCCGCCCCTCACGGCGTTGCTCTCCACTCACGGGGTGAAGGTCGACCAGCAAGCCTCCATCCTCCATGCCGCGTCGATGGCATGCCCGGCGCTGCCGACGTGCGGTCTCGCGCTCGCAGAGTCCGAACGCATGCTGCCCGGCCTGATCGATCGCATCGAGAAACTCGGTGGCGAGGTCGGCCTTGGCGGCGAGGAAATCATCATCCGCTCCACGGGGTGCCCGAACGGTTGTGCCCGCCCCTACATGGCGGAAATCGCTTTCGTCGGCAAAGCTCCAGGACGTTATCAACTCTGGCTGGGCGGCAACGCGGCCGGTACGCGCCTTAATCGTGTCTTCAAGGATACGGTCAAGGATCCTGAGATTGAAGCCGAGCTCCGCCCGCTTTTTGTCCGCTGGAAAAGCACCCGCCAACCCAACGAACGGTTCGGCGATTTCGCCGCCCGGGTACTTTGGCCCGAACAGGCCGCTGCCGCCGCGTCAGCCCCGGCTCCCGCCCCCGCGCCCACTGCTTCCTAAGACGCGGCCTGGTCCGATCTTTCACTTTGCGGTCCATGTCGCCCGAAGAAATTGCCCATTGGAATCGCGAGCTGCGTTCCAAATCATCGCTAGAAATCACCCGCTGGGCGCTCGCCCAAGCGGGGGATCGTGCAGTCATCTCTACAAATTTCCGTCCGTATGAGGCCGTCGTGCTTCATCTCGTGACCCAAGTGCAGCCGAACATTCCCGTGCTCTGGGTCGACCACGGCTATAACCGCCCTGCCACGTATCGGCACGCCGAGCAGCTGCGCAGCCAGCTCAAACTTAATCTCAAACCTTATCTCCCGAAACTGACGCCCGCCCATCGCGACGCGATTCACGGCCCCATTCCCACCACCGAGGACGAAGAGGGTTTGAAGCGGTTCAGTGCGGTCATGAAGCTGGAACCCTTTCAGCGCGGCATGAAAGAGCTCGCGCCCCAAGTCTGGATTACGGCGCTGCGCAAGGTGCAAAACCCCAATCGCGCCGAGCTCGATATCGTGTCGCACGACGCCAATTTCGGTTCGCTCAAAGTAAGCCCGGTTTTCCATCTCAGCGACGCCGAGATGGAGGCTTATCTGGCGGCCCATGCGCTCCCGAACGAGTGGGACTACTTCGATCCCGCCAAGGCCGATGAGAAACGGGAGTGCGGCCTGCATGCCGCTTGGGGCAAGAAGGCCGTCAGCCAGTGAAGCGACTGATTCCCGGCCCATGAGCAATTATCATCTCGATCATCTCCAGCACCTGGAGACCGAAGCCATCCACGTGATGCGTGAAGTCGCAGGCGAATTCGAACGCCCGGCGCTTTTGTTTTCCGGCGGCAAGGATTCCATCTGCCTGCTCCGGTTGGCGGAAAAAGCGTTCCGTCCGTCGGACCTCCCGATGCCGTTGCTCAATGTCGACACCGGCCACCATTTTCCCGAACTGAACGATTTTCGCGATCGGCGCGCCGTCCAGCTCGGAGCCAAACTGATCATCCGCAAAGTCGAGGATGCGATCGCCAAAGGCATCGCCGTTCCCGCGACGGGTGAAGTCGGCCGCAACAAGCTGCAAATCCCCACCCTGCTCGCGGCGATCGAGGAATTCCGTTTCGACTGCTGCATTGGTGGCGCCCGCCGCGATGAGGAGAAGGCACGCGCCAAGGAGCGTTTTTTCAGCTTCCGCGACAGTTTCGGACAGTGGGATCCGAAAAACCAGCGGCCGGAGATCTGGAATCTTTACAACGCCCGCATCAATCCGGGCGAAAACATGCGGGTTTTCCCGCTCAGTAACTGGACCGAGATGGACGTGTGGGAATACATCCAGCGCGAAAAGCTGGAAGTCCCGACCATTTATTTCAGTCATCGCCGCAAGTGCGTGCGCCGCGTCGGCCAGTGGCTTCCAGTCACCGATATCATCCCACCGAAACCAAACGAGGAAGTCCGGGAACTGGTTGTCCGGGTTCGGACGATCGGTGATATCATCAGCACGGGCATGATCGAATCACCCGCCAAGAGCGTGGAAGACATCATTACCGAGATTGCTGCCGCCCGCGTAACCGAGCGGGGCTCGCGCGCCGACGACAAGACCTCGGAAGCCGCCATGGAAGACCGCAAGAAGGCGGGTTATTTCTGAGTCCCCGCGCCTGACCCGTTTCCCTCATGGTTTCCGCAACACCTTTTGCGACTCATCCCGTCGTCGACATCCTCCGCTTCAACACCTGCGGCAGCGTCGACGATGGTAAATCCACGCTCATCGGCCGCCTGCTCTACGATTCAAAGTCGTTGATGGAGGATCAAATCGAGGCACTCGAGCGGTCCGCTGATATCACCGGCGGCGGCCAGATCAATCTCGCCAACCTCACGGACGGTCTCCGCGCGGAACGCGAGCAGGGTATCACAATCGATGTGGCCTACCGCTATTTCGCCACACCCCGCCGCAAGTTCATCATCGCGGATACTCCCGGCCACGTGCAGTACACTCGCAACATGGTGACGGGCGCCAGCGCGGCCAATCTCTCCATCGTGCTGGTCGACGCCCGCGCCGGTATTATCGAGCAAAGCCGCCGCCACACCTGTATCGCCTCCCTCCTGCGCATCCCGCATCTCGTCGTCGCGATCAATAAAATGGATCTTGTCGGCTGGAGCGAAGCGCGCTTCCAGGAAATCCGCGCCCAGTTCGAGGAATTCCTGCCCCGCCTGGATATCAAGGACGTCAAATTCATCCCAATCAGCGCGCTGAATGGCGACAACGTCGTGGAGCCGTCCAAGCACACACCCTGGCATCCCGGCCCGACCCTTTTGTCCCATCTTGAAACCGTCCACATCGCCAGCGACTGGAACCTGAATGGTTTCCGCCTGCCCGTGCAGTGGGTCAACCGGCCGAACTGCCCCACCAATTCGCGTCTGCACGATTTTCGCGGGTTCAGCGGGCAGATTGCCGGTGGCATCATCCGCGTCGGGCAAAAAGTTATCGCCCTGCCCGCCGGCATGACCAGCACGGTGAAGGAAATCTGGACACTCGACGGATCCGTCCAGGAAGCCTTTTGCCCGCAATCAATCACGCTGGTGCTCGATCATGACATCGATATCAGCCGGGGCAGCATGATCATCGGCCTCGACAATCTGCCGGGAGCAAACGTCAACCTGCAGGCCAAGGTTTGCTGGATGCACCCGCGTCCGCTGCAACGCGGCAAAAAGTATTGGTTAAAGCATACGAGCAACATGGTCCAAGCGGTGGTGACCGAAATCGAACACCGGATCGACATGGCCACGCTCGAACCGCAAGCGGCACCTTCCGAGCTCGCCTTGAACGACATTGGCGAGATCCAGATTCGCACCGCGAAGCCGCTGGTTTATGACGGTTACGCGACCAATCGGCTGACCGGGTCTTTCATCCTGATTGAACAGGGGACGAACGCGACCGTGGCCGCCGGCATGCTGATGCCCCCGCATGAGATCGTGAAGCCCGAGAACGGCGACTACGTGATCTAAAACTCCGGGTGGAGTTTTTCTCGGTCCTGCCACTTTCGGACGGGACTCAGTCTGGCGAATCCGCCATTCTTTGCGGCGCCATGGCTCATCAATCCGCGCCCACCCGCTACGATAATCCTTCACTCTACCGTCGCTGCGGTCGCAGCGGGATTAAGCTCCCGCTGCTTTCACTGGGCTTGTGGCATAATTTCGGCGACACCGACGATTCCGCCAATAGCCGGGCCTTGATCCTCCGGGCCTTCGACCTCGGCATCACGCATTTCGACCTGGCGAACAACTACGGTCCCCCTCCCGGTTCCGCCGAACGTAATTTCGGCCGCGTCCTGCAAGCCGACCTGGCGGCGCACCGCGACGAGCTCATCATTTCAAGCAAGGCCGGCTACCTGATGTGGGACGGACCGTATGGTGACTGGGGTTCACGCAAATATCTGCTCGCGAGTCTCGAGCAGAGTTTGCAGCGACTCGGCCTCGAGTACGTCGATATTTTCTATTCCCATCGGTTTGATCCAAACACGCCCTTGGAAGAAACCATGGGCGCTCTTGCCCACGCCGTGCGATCCGGGAAAGCGCTCTATCTCGGCTTGTCCAATTACAGTTCCGAGCAAACGACCCGGGCGGCACAACTGCTGCGTGAGCTGGGCACGCCCTGCCTCATTCATCAACCGCGGTACCACATGTTTGACCGCGTACCCGAAAACAGCCTGTTCTCCACTCTGGCGCAGCAAGGAATTGGGTGCATTCCCTTCTGCCCGCTGGCCCAGGGATTGCTCACCGGCCGTTATCTCAACGGCATCCCGGCGGACGCCCGGGCGGTGCGTGATCCCCGTTTCCTGAAGCCCGGGGATATCACGGAAGCCAAGGTGGAGAAAATCCGGAAGCTGAACAACCTCGCCACCAAACGCGGCCAATCACTGGCCCAAATGTCCCTCGCCTGGGTGCTGCGCAATCCGGCGGTCACCAGCGCATTGATCGGCGCCAGCAAGGTCAGCCAAATCGAGGACAATCTGGGCGCGCTCAAAAATCTCGCTTTCACCAGCGACGAACTTGCCGCCATCGACCAGATTCTTGCGGCCTGATTCCACATGGGATTGGGAAACAATGATCTCACTCCCGCATGAATCTCATTCTGTTCGAAGCCTCCGAGATCTCCATCCCGCTCACCCGGAAAGATGCCAGGGCCGTGCATCTCCTGACCGTGCTCAGGCGAAATGTCGGCGACACCTTTGACGCCGGCTTGATCAATGGCGCACGCGGCAAAGGAAGAGTCGCCGCCATCAATGCGGATTCCGTGGCGCTGATCTTTACGTGGGAAACGCCATCACCTCCCTTGGATCCACTGGTCCTCGTTCTCGGCCTGCCGCGGCCCCAAACCGCCCGGAAGATCCTCCAGGAATCGGCCGCGCTCGGGCTCAGTGCCCTTCATTTTTTCCGCGCGGAAAAAAGCGAGGCCAGCTACGCGCAGAGCACACTGTGGTCGACGGGAGAATGGCGGCGTCATCTTGTGACCGGAGCCGCCCAGGCTTTCGACACCCGGCTTCCCGAGGTGACCCATGGCTTGTCACTTCCCGAGGCTCTTTCCCTGCTTCCCAACGGGCACCATTCCATTGCGCTCGATAATTACGAATCGCCGCAAGCGCTCTCCGCGATCGCGCTCGATCGACCCGTGACCCTCGGCTTGGGGCCCGAGCGCGGTTGGTCGGCCAGCGAGCGCGATCTCTTGCGCGCCCGCGGTTTCCTCTTTGCCCATTTGGGAGCGCGCGTTTTGCGGACGGAAACCGCGGTGGTCGCCGCCGTCTCGATCGTCAAAGCGCGTTTAGGACTGATGTAGTCCAACCGCAGCGACGTTCGCCGCGTTTAGTTGGGCAGTCTTCCGAAAAAATACTGCCGTGGGCTGCCGGATCCCTTTGCCGAGTCGCTTCACACTTGTCCAGCCCGGCGGCTCAAACGTCAGTTCACCGGGCATCTCGAATACCACCACGGGGTCCGAGTCGGCAAAGAACAGTTCATCGAGCCGGGCAAACACTCGCAGGGCAATCCCACTGATGATTTCATAAGGGGGATCGATGAACACGAGGCTGGGCGCCGCGCCATTCGTATCCAGTGGCGCGTTGAGCACATCCGCCTGCCGGATTTCCAATCCTTCCAAACCGCGGTCCAGACTTTTGCAAACGGCCGCCAGATTATGGCGAAGACACCCCGCTGCTTTGCTGTTTTTCTCCACGAAAACACCGGCCTTGGCCCCGCGACTGAGCGCTTCCAAACCATAGGCGCCGCTGCCCGCAAATAAGTCCAGAAACCGCGCCTCCGGAACGCGCGAAGCCAGGCTGGAAAAGACGGCCTGTCGCAATCCGTCCGTCGCCGGACGCACGGCGTCGCCTTTGGGGACCAGCAGCGGTATTCCTCTCGCGACCCCGCCGCTTATACGCATGGCGCGACCCTTGCTGGGAAGATTTGCGAAATGCGCCAAACAGCATTCATAACTCCGCGAATGTCATTCCCGCGTTCCGATCACTGCAACGGGAAAACCTTCTTTTATCCGGGCGGTCGCGCCGAACGCGGACCTTCCGAAGTCCTACGCTGGAAATTGACGAGTCGCCCCACGCCCTGGCCGCAATGGGTGGATTACACTTTGCCGTCAGCACCACCCGCTAGTTTTCCCGGTCAAATCACCGCTACATGGATTGGCCACGCGACTTTTTTGCTCCAGACGCCTCACGGAAATTTTCTCACCGATCCCGTGTTTTCAGACCGCTGCAGCCCTTTCAGCTGGTTGGGCCCGCACCGGGTCCACGCACCCGGTCTGGCGTTCGAGGCACTGCCGAAGATCGACGGCGTGCTACTCAGCCATGATCACTATGATCATTTCGATCTGCCGAGTCTGCGCCGGCTCGCCCGCACACATGACCCGGTGATTTTGGCGCCTTTGGGACACCGGCAGCTGCTGGCGAACCGCGGCATTTCTCGGGTTATAGAGCTGGATTGGTGGGAAACTCACGCTTGGGCTCCGGATCTGACAGTGACCCTCACCCCCTCAAAACATTGGTGTCGGCGCCTTCCGGGTGACACCAACCACCGGCTCTGGGGTGGCTTTTGGCTGAGCGGATTGGGTCGCAATGTCTATTTCCTTGGTGATTCAGGTTATGATCCAAATTTGTTTGTCGAAATTGGGCGGAAAATGGGCCGGCCCGACCTCGCCTTCATTCCAATCGGGGCTTACGAACCGCACTGGTTCATGTGCAGCGCGCATATGAACCCGGCGGAAGCGTTGCAAGTCCACCGCGATCTGGGAGCGCATCAAAGCGTGGCGATGCATTGGGGAACGTGGCAGCTGACCGATGAGGGGAGGGACGAACCCGTGCGGGACTTGGTTCAGGCGCAAGCACTAGCCAATGTGGCTCCGCAAGCCTTCCGGGTACTTGATCCCGGACAAAGCCTGAGTGTTTAGCAGGTGGGAGAGGTCTCATTTTCAGATTTGTGCGCGCTGAGGGAACTACCTGAAGAATTGCGGGTTAGAAACTATCGCCTTTGAACTACATAACATTTGCGCACCCGCCCCAAACCCGCCTGATTAGGCGCCTAACTATCGTCAATACTGTCAGTCGTATCAAAAAACTGACGTAGTTTGGCGAGCGGGTTATTTGTCCGGTCTGCCCTTGTGAACAACTACTTGCCCTCTCTTCTCGCCTGCATCGGCCTCGCCCTTGCCGTTGCGTTGCCTGCCCAAGCGGGAGAGCACGAGCGCAATGCATGGCCAATCCGCGTGGCCCAAAAGGATGGGTCCAACACCGTGATCTCCTGGCAGGGCGCAGGACCGTTGTTCTTCGCCCAACCCTTGTCGGAGGGACGCAGGGCCCATGGATTCCGTCCGTTTTATTTAAAGAAGGTCAGTCCCCTGCCGGGCCAGGTTTCCGAGACCGCTTTTCTCTACCCCCTTTTCGTCTATCGCACGAACGGCGAGTGGTACACGTGGAGTGTCTT
>CAMAPG010000106.1 GCA_945859965.1 Opitutus sp. GAS368
GGCGGGAACGGCGAGGACGTAGCGCTCCTGCGATTCGTTGCACCAGATTTCGAGTGGGCTCATGCCCGGCTCGTCGTTGGGAATCTTGCGGAGATTGAAGCGACCGCCGCGACCGCCGTCGTTGACGAGTTCGGGCAGCGCGTTGGAAAGTCCGCCGGCGCCGACGTCGTGGATGAAGGAAATCGGATTGTCCACCCCGAGTGCCCAGCAGCGATCGATGACTTCCTGGCAGCGGCGCTGCATTTCGGCGTTGTCGCGCTGCACGCTGGCAAAATCGAGATCCTCCTGGCCCGAGCCGCTGGCCATCGAACTGGCGGCGCCGCCGCCGAGGCCGATCAGCATCGCCGGCCCGCCGAGGACGACGAGCTGGTCGCCGGGATTGATTTTCCCCTTTTGGACGTGCCCCGCCTGAATGTTGCCCAGCCCGCCGGCGAGCATGATGGGCTTGTGATAGCCGCGCAGCTCCGAACCGGATTTTTTCCCTGTGCCCTCCGGGTTCAAGCCGACTGTGCCGGGAACTGCTTGTTCGAAGGTGCGGAAGTAACCGTTGATCGCTGGCCGACCGAATTCGTTGTTGAAGGCCGCCGCGCCGAGCGGCCCCTCGATCATGATGTCGAGCGCGGAGACGATGCGCCCCGGCTTGCCGTGATCTTTTTCCCAGGGCTGGACGGCGCCGGGCAGCTTGAGGTTGGAAACGGTGAAACCGGTCAGCCCGGCCTTGGGTTTCGCGCCCCGGCCGGTGGCACCTTCATCGCGGATCTCGCCGCCGGAACCGGTGGCAGCACCGGGAAACGGAGAGATGGCTGTCGGATGGTTGTGGGTCTCAACCTTGCAGAGGATGTGGATCTCTTCCTCGCGCGTGACGTACTCCCCGGTTTTGGGATCGGCGTAAAACCGGCCTCCGCGCGTTCCGGTGAGCACGGCGGCATTGTCCTTGTAGGCGGACAGGATACCTTCGCTGTGCAGCTGGTAGGTATTCTTGATCATCTGGAACAGCGACCGGTCGCGCTTTTCGCCGTCGATTTCCCAGGTGGCGTTGAAAATCTTGTGCCGGCAATGCTCCGAGTTGGCCTGCGCGAACATCATCAGTTCGATGTCATTGGGGTCGCGGCCGAGCGAAGTGAAAGCCTGGGCAAGGTAATCGATCTCATCCTCCGCCAGCGCGAGCCCGAGGGTGCGGTCGGCAGTCACGAGTGCCGCGCGGCCCTGGGCCAGCACGGGGATGCTCGTCATCGTGCGAGGAGATTCGTGGCGGAAAAGGACGTCGAGGGCCTTGAAGTCGTCCACGACAATCTGGGTCATGCGATCGTGGAGTTTACCGGCCAACGCGGCGCCCAAGGTGGGCGAAAGGGAAGGGGCGTCCGCCTGAGTTTCGCCCTCGTCGGCGAGGACGATGCTGAAGGCGATCACGCGCTCGATGCGTTTCACCTTCGCGAGTCCGCAGATGTGCGCGATGTCGGTGGCCTTGGAGGACCACGGGGAGATGGTGCCGGGGCGGGGAGCGACGATTTGCAGCAGGCCGGTCTGCGGCACCGCGGCGCGACTCGGACCGTAGGTCAGCAGTTTTTCGAGCACGGTGTGCTCGGCGGGAGTCAGGGCGGCGGTGATTTCGGCGACATGGACGAACTCAGTGCTGACCGCGCGAGCCGGGATTCCGGAAGCCGTCAGGGTCTCGAGGAGCTTCTGGAGCCGGAATTGGGAGAGAGCAGGAGAGCCGCGTAGGATCAACATGGTCGGAGAGGAACGTTCCAAACCTGAGCGGCACGGTCAAGGGCAAGGGGGCGGAAAACACGAAGTAGCGAAGAAGCGAAGTAAGCTGTCTTGGCTGCTTTGCTCCTTGGTGTTTAAACGAATTGAAAAATGGGCTCTGATAACCGGGGATCCCTGCATAAGCGTTTCTATTCGGAAAACCCCGGTTTTGAGCCAAAGCGCCGGAAGAAAGGGCGCGCTTCTTGCCCTTTTGGAGAAAGCCGTTGACCATTCCCGGCCTCTCTTTCGAGATCAGAGGCCTCTATTGATGATACATTCCCGGAGCGAACCACGAGGAGTGCGAAACCAGCCTGAAGCTGGCCGGGATCGGCTCATGCCCAACATTCGCCACCCCCGGTGCGTCGATTTCCTCCGCCACTCATGAACGACCACGAACCGGAAGCCGACGAAGGATTCGAAGAGCGCCGGGATGCTCTCCTGACTCACGAATGCGGCATCGCGGTGGTGCGGCTGCTCAAGCCGCTCGCCCATTTCCAGGAGAAGTACGGTTCCCCGCTGTGGGGCTTCACCAAGCTCTTCCTGCTGATGGAAAAACAGCACAATCGCGGCCAGGACGGCGCGGGGGTGGCCTGTGTGAAGCTCGGCATGCAGCCCGGCGAGGCGTTCATGTTCCGCGAGCGCAGCGTCAAATCGAACCCGCTCGACAAGATTTTCAAAACCCTCCTCGGCCAGTACAACGCCAAGGTTGATGCCGGCACGATTCATCCGGAATTCGCCGAGACGGTGAAAAAGCAGTTCGATTTCGGCGGCGAGCTTCTCATGGGGCATCTCCGCTACGGCACGAGCGGCGGCTACAGTCTCAGTTCCTGCCATCCGTATTTCCGCCGCAGTCCCTGGCCGACACGGAATCTCGCGCTGGCGGGTAATTTCAACCTGACCAACACCCCCGAACTGAACGAATCGCTGATCGCGATGGGGCAGCATCCGATCTTTGCCACCGACACCCAGGCGATCCTCGAGAAAATCGGGTTCTTCCTCGACGAGGAACATGAGGATATTTTCCGCCTGCTCCGTAGCCAGGGCCTGCAGGGCGAGCAGATTGCCCAGCGGATCAGCCAGGATCTCGACCTGACGCGGGTATTGACCCGGGCCTCGAAAAAATGGGACGGCGGTTATTCGCTCTGCGGCCTGATCGGCAACGGCGACGCCTTCGTCGCGCGCGATCCGTCGGGCATCCGGCCCTGTTTCTGGTTCCAGAACGACGAAGTCGTGGCTTTCGCCTCCGAACGCGCGCCCCTCATGACGGTGTTCGACCTGGCGGTGGACCAGGTGAAAGAAGTCACGCCCGGTCATGTGGTCGTGATCAAGAAGAGCGGGACGATCACCGAGAACCCCTTCACCTCCTCGCTGCCCCGGGCATCGTGCTCGTTCGAGCGCATCTATTTTTCACGGGGCAACGACTTCGATATTTATCGCGAGCGCAAAGCCCTCGGCGGCGGTCTGGCCGACCAGGTGCTCAAGGCGATCGATCACGACTGGGGTAAGACGGTTTTCGGTTTCATCCCCAATACCGCGGAGGTTGCCTATTATGGCCTCATGTCCGCCTTGCGGGTGAAGCGTCGGGCCGAGGTAAAGGAAGCGATTCTCAAGGCGTCCGCCGCGGGCCAGCTGACGGATTCACTGCTCGACGACTTGATTTTGAAGAACTGGCCGCGCGGCGAGAAGGTGGTCAGCAAGGACATCAAGCTGCGCACCTTCATCGGTCAGGAATCGATGCGTAACCAGCTGGTGAGCCACGTTTACGACATCACCTACGGCTCGGTGCTGCCGGGCGACAACCTGGTATGCGTGGACGACTCCATCGTGCGCGGGACCACCCTGCGCCGTTCGATTCTCCGGATCCTGGCCCGACTCGAGCCGCGCAAAATCGTGATCGTCTCGACGGCGCCGCAGATCCGCTATCCGGACTGTTACGGCATCGACATGTCGGAACTGGGCAAATTCATCGCGTTTGAGGCGGCCATCGAGCTGCTGAAGGAGCGCGGCCAGGGCGAACTGCTCAAGGAAGTCTATCAGCTTTGCCGCGACGAAGTGGCCCGCGAAGGGATGACGAATCACGTCCGCAAAATCTACGAGCCGTTCACGCCCGAGGAAATTTCCCGGAAGATCGTCGAGCGCGTGCGCCCCAAGGGCACGGGATGGAACGGTGACATCGAGATCATTTTCCAGACGATCGAGAACCTGCATGCGGCGGTGCCGCAGCACACCGGCGACTGGTATTTCACCGGGAAATATCCGACGCTTGGCGGCTACCGCGTCGTGAACCAGGCCTATCTGAACTATTTCGAGAAATCCGAAGGCCGGAGTTATTGAGCATGGGTGCACGAGGGAACAAGCCGCGCCAAGGCGCACGAAAGCTGGCTGCTCTGGCGGTGTCTGCTGAGGCGATTCAGAGTCGCATCCTCTTTTTGCGCGGCAAACGGGTCTTGCTTGATGCCGATCTGGCTCGGTTCTACGGCGTCACCACGTTCAATTTGAACAAGGCAGTGTCGCGCAACCGGGATCGGTTCCCGGAGGATTTCGCATTCAAACTCACCTCGGAGGAGACCAAGGCTTTGATATTCCAATCTGGAATATCAAAGCCAAGTCATGGCGGTTCCCGCAAACCGGCCACCGTTTTTACCGAACAGGGTGTGGCAATGTTGGCCAGTGTTCTCCGCAGTCCGCGGGCTGTTGCCATGAGCGTTGCGATTGTCCGCGCTTTCGTTGCAGTGCGTGAAATGTTAGTCGGTAATCAGCAGCTTTCCGCCAAGCTGGCCGAGCTGGAACACCGGCTCGAATCGCACGACGAATCGATTGGCAATCTTTTCGAGGCCATTCGTCAATTGCTCGCCAGTCCTAGATCCGGACCACACGCGTAAAATCGGGTTTCATCGGGGCAACCGCTAGCTCCTCCATGTCTCTTTCCTACGAATCCTCCGGCGTCCGCTACGATCAACTTGACGCGTTCAAGCGCGCGTGCCAGCGGGCGGCGCGCACGACCGCCGTTTTGCTGAAGGACCACGGTTATGCCGAGCCGGCTTCGACCCGGGGCGAGAGCGCCTATCTCATGGAAGCGGCGGATCACTACCTTGCGCATGTTGAGGAAGGGCTCGGGACCAAGAACCTTGTGGCCGACGCCGTCTATGCCCAGACCGGCCAGTGTTTTTACCGGCAGATCGCGATCGATACGGTGGCGACGATTGTGAACGACCTCATCACCTGCGGGGCGCTGCCGATTTCGGTCGCGATGCACGCAGCGGTGGGGGATTCGGACTGGTTCAGCGATGCCAAGCGCATGCAGCAACTGGTCGATGGCTGGGCCGAAGGCTGCCAGCAGGCCGGTGCGGTATGGGGCGGGGGGGAAACCCCGACGTTGCGCGGCGTGGTGGAAAAAAGCGCGATCGTCCTCGCCGGTTCGGCGGTCGGTAAGATCGAGCCGAAATCACGGCGGATCACCGGTGAAGTCCGCGCGGGCGATGCGATCATTTTCCTCGCGAGCTCCGGGGTGCAGACCAACGGGCTTTCGCTCTGCCGCCTGATTGCCGACAAGCTTCCCCAAGGGTATCGCACCCCGATCGGCCACGGCGACACGCGCCTGTATGGCGAGGCGTTGCTCGCCCCGTCGGTGATCTACGTGGCGTTTGTGCGCGAGTGCCAGCGGCGCAACCTCAAGCTCAACTATGTTTCGCATGTCACCGGCCACGGTTGGCGAAAGCTCATGCGCCTCGAGGAACCATTCGTCTACGAAATCACGAATGTGCGCCCGGCCCCGCCGTTGTTTCAATTTCTCGAGGAAGCGGGTCCCATTACGCGTCGTGAAATGTACGCGACGTTCAACCAGGGAGTCGGTTTTGCCGCCTATGTCTCCGCCGAAAATGCCGAAGCCACCCTGGCCGCGGCCAAGGCGGCCGGTTATGATGCGTGGATCGCGGGTCGCGTGAAGAAAGAGGGGCCGCGCAAGGCCGTCGTCATTCCTTCGCTCGATCTCACGTTTGAAGGCGACACGTTGCAGGTGCGATAGCCTGCGAGAGTGGGCCTGGTTACTGACCCGGTTGGATCGGTTGGTGTCCTAATTCGCTGCTGAGGCCGCAGACTATGCCAGCGATTGCGCCCGCCGCCTAATCAAGCGGAGGGGGCTTACCATTAAGAAAACATCAAGTTGAGTTCTCCTCTCCGCCCGCGTGTTGGCCGGTGAACGGGTAGCGAAAGCCGTGAGGCTTTCGTTCAAACCCGAAACGCTTGCACATTTCGCCCCACCGCCCGGACAAAAAATTCCCAGAATGCAGGCTGGCTGCCTGCCTTTTCTGCCTTATCTTGGCGCATGGAAAAACGTCCCTTTGCCGAACTCGGCCTGTCTCCGGAACTGCTCAAAGCGGTCCATAAAATGGGCTTTGAGGAAGCAGCGCCGATTCAGACCGCGGTTATTCCGGCGATTTTGGAGGGACGTGACGTGGTCGGGCAATCCTCGACCGGCTCGGGCAAGACCGCGGCGTTTGCGATTCCGGCGATTGAAAAGGTCGATCCTCAGATCCGCAAAGTGCAGGTTCTGATTCTTTGCCCAACCCGTGAACTCGCGGTCCAGGTGGCGGAGGAGGCGGCGAAACTATCCTTGTTCAAGCGCGGCGTCCAAGCGGTGCCAATCTATGGCGGCCAGTCCTACGAACGCCAATTCCGCGCCCTTGCCGCGGGTGCGCAGGTGGTCATCGGCACGCCCGGCCGCGTGATGGACCACATGGATCGCGGTACGCTGAAGCTCGATGCACTCAAGCTGGTCGTGCTGGACGAAGCGGACCGGATGCTGGACATGGGTTTCCGCGACGACATCGAGCACATCCTTAAATCGGTGCCCGACCAACGGCAGCTCCTGTTTTTCTCGGCCACGATGCCGCGGATCATCCAGGACCTGATCAAGCGCTACACGCGCGATCCGGCGTGGATCAAGATCGAGTCGGTCGCGCAAAATGCCCCGCAGGTGGAGCAGGTTTATTTCGAAGTGGACCGGCGTTCCAAGATCGAGGCGCTGACGCGGCTGGTCGACGTGCATGACTTCCGCTACGGCATTATTTTTTGCAGCACGAAGATCATGGTCGACGAGCTGGACGAGCACCTGCACGCCCGCGGTTATGCGACGGACCGCTTGCATGGCGACCTGAGCCAGATGCAGCGTGATCGCGTGATGGATAAATTCCGCCGCCGGGCCTTTGAATTCCTGGTGGCCACCGATGTCGCCGCCCGCGGGCTCGACGTCGACGACCTCGAAGTGGTGTTCAACTTCGACCTGCCCAATGACGCGGAGGATTACACGCATCGCATCGGCCGCACTGGCCGGGCGGGAAAGAAAGGCCGGGCCTTCACCTTTGTTTCGGGCCGTGAGATCTACAAGCTGCAGAACATGGTGCATTTCGCGAAATTGAAGATTCGCCGCGAAACCATTCCCTCGCTCGACCAGGTGGAAGAGGCCCGCGCGAACGTGTTTTTCGAGAAACTGCGCGCGATCCTCGAAACCAAGGAGTTCGTGGTCAATGACCGGATGATCGACCGTTTGTTGGAGCAGGGCTACACCAGCACCGACATCTGCTCGGCGTTGATTCACATGCTTCAGAGCGCACCCGCGTCTGGTGCCGCTCCTGCCGCGGCGAAGAAGCTGCCGCCTCCAGTGCAGGAAACGGAAATGGACCGACCCAAGCCCCGCTACGGCGGTCCCCGCCCGCACGCGGCGCAAAAGGCACCCTCCTTCGCCAAGCCTTCCTCCGTCGCCCGGCCTATGGAGGACAAGACGGAGGGCAGGCCCTCTGCCGCTGTGCCGAGCGCGCCGACCAAAGCGGTTGCAGCGAAAGAGAGTGTCCGGCCGGAAAAGCCTTCGGCTGAACGGGACAATTTCGACGGTGATCCCGATGAATCGACGGCCCGCCGCTCAAAGTACGAGCGTGCTCCGCGCACGGGTCGTGAGCCGGGCATGACCACGGTATTCCTCAATGTCGGTCGCAAGCATCTCGTCACGCCCGCGGACATCGTGGGCAAGATTGCCGGAGTGACGCGGTTGCCCGCGGATGTCGTGGGTGCGATCGACATTCACCAGCGTCATGTCCTCGTCGACGTGGCGGAGGAGCATGCGGCGCTGATCGTGAAGAAACTCGCTGGTATCCAGATGAAGGGCGAGTCGCTCGTCCCGGCAATGGCGGGCAAGGAAGTGAAAGAGTAGAGCTCGCGCCTCCGGCTCGTTCTCATTCTCGTAATCGTTCCTCGTTCTCTACCGTTCTCGGAGAGAACGAATAACGATAACGAGGAACGAGAATGATTTTTAGGGCTGCGTTTTATCGAGATTGTAACGGTTCCCCGCGCCCTCCCGCTTGACACTGCGGGGGCCGCGCCCTTATCCCGTTGGCCCCGTATGGAGGTCGCACTTGATCAGCCGGTCTTAGTGTTGAATCGCTTATGGCAGGCGGTAAATGTCATCGGCGCACGGCGCGCTTTTGCGCTGCTCGCGCGGGGGCACGCCAACGTCGTCCATCACCACGAGGATGATTTTCGCACGTTCTCGATCCTCGACTGGATCGATTTCTCCGTGAGCAATCCGCCGATTGCCGCGCTGGAAACCGTCCATACGCCGAACCGCACGATCCGGCTGCCGCGGGTGATTCTCCTGACGTTTTTCGACAAGCTGCCGTGCAAGGAGCTGAAGCTCACCCGCAACAACGTGTTCGAGCGCGACAAGAGCACCTGCCAGTACTGCGCCCGGCCCATGCCGCGCGAACAGCTGAATCTCGATCACGTCATCCCGCGCCATTATGGCGGCAAGACCACCTGGGAAAACATCGTTTGCTCGTGCATCAAGTGCAACAGCCGGAAGGCCAACCGCCTGCCGCACGAGGCGCACATGCGCCTGATCCGGAAGCCGGTCCGGCCCAAGTGGCGGCCGGTCATCTCACTTGTGCTCGGCACGCGCCACCGCGAGATGTGGAAGGATTTTCTCGATCTTGCCTACTGGAACGTCGAGTTGGAGGAGTGAATCAATTGCGGATTGGCGGATCGCGGATTGCAGATTGAATGATGCAAGCGTGACGTGTTGCCGCGTTTTTCGGGTAGCGGAAACCGTGAGGTTTTCGTCCGGAACGAAACGCTCACGCGTTTCGCTACCAGAATCATGACCGTTTGGTCGTCTATTTGCCGGAAAACTTTTGCCGCAGGATCATGAACAAGGCGGACGCGGCGATGAGATCGCCCAGTCCGACCACCAGGCGCATCGGCAGCGGCATCCGTTTGAGCGCAAAGAGCACCACGAATCCGCCGAGCATCAGGACCGTGCCCAAGGCGATGAGGATGACTTTCTGGCGCGTGCGTTGCAGGGCTTCGGAGGTTGGGGAGGAAGAGTCGGACATGTGAGGTTGAAAATAAGGTTCTGTTGCTGAGCGCAGGTAGGGCGAATCCTCCGGATGAGCCGTTCGTATGCCCGGCTCGTCGGGGACGACTCGCCCTACCTCTTCGCTGCGCTCAGCAATGACAAGCGCGGACTGCGGATTACGATTTCGCCAGTGGCAGGGTGATGCGCATCGTGGTCCCGGCCGGGCTGGTCGCCAGCAGGGCGATATCGCCGTGATGGCTGAGGAGAATACGTTTGGCGATCGCGAGCCCAAGGCCGGTGCC
>CAMAPG010000107.1 GCA_945859965.1 Opitutus sp. GAS368
ATTCTTCCAGCACCGCTGATTCGGTTTCAACGGCGCGGGCTTCCTGGAGCAACGCCATGGCCCGTTCACCCGCCAGCCGGTGCACCGCCCATACGGCGTGAGCCCGGACAATCGGCGAAGCATGCCTGGCCAGGGCGAGGACGGGTTGAAGCAAGTCCGCCTCGTCGGAGTTTCCTGCCACGACACACGCGTTGCGCAGCAAACCCACCAGCTTGAGACGTTTGATGGGCGTGCGGCGAAAGACCGAGGCAAAGCCTTCCGGCGTCAGTTGGAGCACTTCGACCAGCGACAGTTCAGCCAGGTCAAAACGTGCCGCCAGCAACAGCCGGCGTCCGGCACGCGCGAAACGGTTCCACGGGCAAACCTCCAGGCAGACATCGCATCCATAAATGTGATTGCCGATCCCGGCGCGAAGTTCACGCGGGATGGTGCCCTTGTTTTCGATCGTCTGGTAGGAAATGCAGCGCCGGGCATCAACCACCCCGGGCCTGGGCAAGGCCTGCGTGGGACAGGCATCCATGCAGCGCGTGCATTTTCCGCAGAGCAGACCCACGGCGCTCTCCGTTGCAGAAGAGGGCCGGGGCGCTTTTTTCCGAATGGGCTCATCGGGCGCGAGCTCCAGCGTCGTGAGAATCGAGGCCAGAAACAGCCAGTTGCCGTGACGCCGCGAAATCAGCATCGCATTTTTGCCGATGAAACCGAAGCCGGACCTCGCGGCCCACTCGCGCTCCAACACCGGCCCCGTGTCCACATAGTAGCGATAATCGGCCGCCGTCGCTCCCGCTATTTCCTCCAGGGCGCGGCCGCCTGCGACCAAGGCGTTCTTCAGCGTGTCGTGATAGTCTTCATAGAGCGCGTAGCGGGCCCAGCGCGGCTGGCGGGTTGAGACCGGCTGGTTTTCGAACGCATCGTCCGGCCGATAGTTGACCCCAAGGGCGATGACGGAACGCGCGCCCGGCAGCACCAGGTCCGGCCTCAGGCGTTTTTCCGCCGTGCGCTCCATCCAGCCCATGTCCGCATGCATGCCTGCGCTCAACCAATCCGGCAGCGCCTGCGCCGAGCCCGGACCCACGCCCGTTGCCCCGGCCGGGATCCGGGCAAAACGCACCTCGTCGAAGCCCAGCTCCTCCAGGCGGCGGCGCAAATTACCCTGTTGCTCGATCGTCACAGCGTCCACGCGACAGGGCATTCGCAGTCCAAAACGAAAGGTACACTCACGTGCGCCCGCTGTGGGTCCGGGCCCACTCCAGCGCTTCCCGCCGATAAGCCCGGAGCACGTGGTTGATCACATCGCCCATCGGGCGGGCATCCGTCAGGATGACCGTGCCGGCATGTTTGTAGATCGGCTCGCGCTGGGCATACAGGGCGCGGATGCGCTCCTCGGGATTCTCGACATTGAGCAGGGGGCGGTGGCCGTGTCCGCGGGTCCGCTCGAGAATCGTGGCAATGGACGCATGCAGGCAGACGACCACGCCCTTGCTCTTCAACAGGTCGAGCATGCCCGGCTGGACCACGAGCCCGCCACCGCAGGCGATGACGTGCCGCGTCGCCGGATGGCCGCGTTTGATGAACTCGCGCTCCAGCGCGCGAAACGCCGGCTCGCCTTGCTCCGCGAAAATCTGCGTCACCGGCCGGCCCTGCTGCCGCTCGATTTCGTGGTCGCTGTCGATCAGGGCAAAGCCCACCCGCTGGGCGACCGCCTGCCCGATGGTCGTCTTGCCCGTGCCCATGAAGCCAACGAGATAAAGATTCACATCCAGGGTTTGCATCGTCCAGCCGCCGAGCTAACGACCCCGGCGAAGCGATGCCAATCGCGAAAAAATAACTCCTCCTTCACCCGGCCCGGTCAAACCGGCACGGCAACTGCATCCGTGTTTCGGGGTCTGTCTGAATATGCAGTCGACAAAATCCCTCGGTCTCCAGCTTTCGCGTCCAATTCCATGCTGCTTCGCGTCTCCCACTTCACCCGCTATGACTATACGCGACTCACCATGGGCGGCGAACCCACGTTCGTCCCCTTGAATCCCGATGGCGCGGAATGGCAGACCGCCGCGCTGGGCCCGACCAAACGGGACTATGCGCGACGGCTGGCGCGTCAACTGGTGCAGGAGGTCTATCCCGGCGCCGTCGTCCTTGAAACCTCGGGGAAACTCTATCCGGGCGAGCCCCTGCCCCGCTGGGCCCTGCTCATTCAGCATCGCGCCAATGGACAACCGCTGTGGCGCGACATCACCCGTCTGCGCGGCGACACCCAGGCGGGGCAACACACTCTCCGCGAGGCCGAGCGCGCCATGCCCTGCTGGCCGGCAAACTCGGCGCCAGCGTGGGCGGCATCCTGGCCTGCCATGAAGCCGTGTTCCCGCAAGCGACCGTCGGCTACGTGCTGCCGCTCGACTACGCGGATGCCCGGTGGCAAAGCGACGACTGGCGCGCCGCGCTCAAAACGGATTCGGCCCCGCTTTTTCCCGGGGAATCCCTGCTCGGCCTGCGCCGGCCCCTCGGCGATCTGGGCGAAGCCAATCTCCGCCGGGCGCTCACCGTGGAAATCCGGGATGGCGCCGTCACCCTTTTCATCCCGCCGCTTTCGCTCGAAGGTTACCTTAAACTGATTCCGTTGATCGAAACCTGCCTCGGGGAACTGGCGTTGCGCGACGCCGTGCTCGGCGGCTACGCCCCGCCGGTCGATCCGCAACTGCCGACGGTCGGACTGGTCTCGGACCCGGGCGTGATCGAGGTCAATCTGGCGATTTGCGTGACTTGGGCCGAGTACGAGCTGCAACTGAAATGTCTCTACGCTGCCGCGTCCAAGGTGGGCCTGGGTGCGCGCAAGCTTCACTTCAACGGCAGTCAAACCGGCACGGGCGGCGGCGCCCATCTGGTCTTTGGCGGGCCGCTCGGGACCGTTTCCCCCTTTTTCGTCCAGCCCACCCTGCTGCCTTCGATCATCCGCTACTGGCAGCAGCATCCCGCGCTCAGCTACGCCTTCAGCGGCCAGTACATGCGCCCGAGCTCACAAGCTCCGCGCATTGACGAGACGACCTTCTCCAATCTTTACGAGGCGGAGATCGCCTGCGAAGGAGCCGAGCACCTCCCGGCTCCGGCGGATCCGGTCACGATCGATTTATTGTTTCGCGACCTGCTGATGGACCGCACCGGCAATACGCATCGCGCCGAGATCAGCATCGACAAACTGTGGAATGCGTTCGCCGGCAGCGGACAGCTGGGACTCGTGGAATTTCGCGCGTTCGAAACCCATCCTTCCTGCGCCGCCCAAGCCGTCACCGCACTTTTCATCCGCGCGATTCTCGCGCGGCTGGCCGCGGACCCCTTCAGCGGGAGGCTGCTCCGTTGGGGCGCCGAACTGCATGACCGTTTTTTTCTGCGACCTTTGTGTGGCGGAATCTCACCGCGATCTGCGATCCTGCCGCCCTCAAAACCGGCTTTCTGCTCGTGAACGGCCTGCCCTGCGCCTTTCACGCGGCCCAACCCGCTTCGCGCAAAACCGGCCCGGGCGAAACCGCCGCAGGCGTGCGCTTCCGGGCCTTTCCCCTCGCCCAAACCCTGCATCCCCACATTCCGGCCCATGCCCCCTTGTTGCTGGAATGGGTGGACAAAGCCACCTCGACCGTAGTGGCCGCGGCCCGCTGGCATGTCTGGAACCCGCGTAACCAGCCTTACTCCGAACGTCCCCGCGACGAAGCGGAAGCGCGGAGCCGTCACGCCGATCGCTGGGAAAACTGGCCCCAGACCATTGGGCAACGTCGTGTCATTCCCAAGCTGGTGTTTCCACCCGAAGGAAAACATACGCTGGATTTAAGGCGGCATCGGTTCCCGCCGGGTTGAGCCGCAACCGGTTCTTCCGTTCTGCCCGTGTCGGAGCATGAGGTCAGACCGGAGGATACAGCACGTCGGCGATGTTTTTCCCGGACGGCTGGAGTTCGATCCCCCACTTTTTCAGGAACGACTGTCTTTTCTCCGAGAATTCGGCCTGACCCGCGCTGCTGGCCCAAAAGCGCGCCGCCGCCAGCACCGCCGCCGGGTTTCCCGCTTCGAGCGCCAGGCCGTCGGCGATTATTTGATCCCGCCAGGGATCGTCCATCGGCCCCAGGAGGATCGAGGGTCGGTTCGCAATCACCGCGTGGGTGATGCACGTCGAGGAATAGCCCAAATGCACCGCGCACCACCGCAGGTCATCTTCCAAAGGCGTCGTTTGCACGATTTCAGCCTCAAGCCCCGCCTCCCGCAGCATTTTCCGCCAGAGCCAGATCGATTTTTCCCGCGGGTGCAGCCGGATGCGCACGTTGACCCGTGGTTCAGATTGGACGGCGCTGGTCATGAGGTCCCGCATGATGCTTTCCAACAGACCGGGCTGCGAAGTGAACAGCCAGTTGAGCCCTTGCGATCCAGGCCCGGCCGGGCTGTCCGATCGCTCGCGGACCCCGGGAATTTCCAGGAGCGGATCCCATTCCGACGAACCGGCGGCAGCGACGGTCTCGGGAGCGAAAATACTCCGGCGGGTGAGTATCTCCGTCTCCTCCTGGCTGTAGACAAAGATTTTATGCGGTATTGGGTAGGTCCTCGCCGCAACCGGAGGAAACACATACAGGGCGTGATACGGAGTGATGCGTCCGTGCTGGACCACACAGTACTTCACCCCGGCCCGCTGCGCCGCACGCGGCAACGCGCCTCCATCATAATGTCCGTGCGCCAGAAGGAGATAATCAGGCGCGATGCGGCCGAGCAAATCGGCCCAGCGGCGGTCCAGGGCCGCAAAATCCCATGAGGCAAGGCCCTGGACATAGCCCGCGACAAAGGACGAAAAATCGATTCCATCACACCGGAAACGATTCCGTTCGACCAGCCGGACTTCTCCGCGCAGTTCCGCTTTCTCGAGACCGATGACATCGGAAAAGAGATGATCCCGGGGACGCAGGACGAGGCCCGCCCATTTTTCCCGGAGCGACATGCCCGATGAAGCCATGGTGATCACTTCGACCCCGCGCGCCCGAAGCTCGCGATCGATCGACCCCATGTCCTTGTCGCGTCCACCCAGCCAGTGCGCCTCGGTGTTGAAAATCAGCACCCGCGGTCCCGACTTTCCCCGGATTTTTTTCAGCCGGGCCCAGCCGGTTTTTTTTCGAAGACGCCCGGCCAAACGAACCAAGGCGGAAACCAGCCGAAGCCCCGGTCCGTTTTTTTTAAACTGAATCCGGCATTGCGGAAACAGCAGTTTGAACGCAGCGGCATAGGTCCCTCGGGACGATTCGGAAGCCTGGACCATCACCTGTTGAGGCGCATCCTGGTCCTGCAAACGCAGCGCTTGCAACGCCTCCAGCAGCAAAAATACATCGGCGAGCTCCAAAACAAACCGGTTGCGAACCGTGATCCACCACACCGCCTCGTGGCCGGGGGTGAAACAATCCAGCAGGCCATTGGATTCCTCCCACGCCTGCACCACCTCAAAGGCCTTCTTTCTCAGATGAATGGCTGCCGCGACTTTGGGCAGGGAAACCTGGGAAGGCTCGAGCACCGCCCGGGTCCGTCCTTCGCGCAGGATCCAAATGGCGGAGCCGGACGAGGGTTTTCCGGATACAGGCGGCGGGGACTCGCGCATCACGCTTTGCTATCGGGTCACTCAACGAAAACAATTCATTCCAAGGATGAGTCCAAAAAAAACCTGCCTGGCGCGAGTGCGCACCAGACAGGTCAGGGGAAAGTCGGCCGAAAATTATTTGGCCGCGGGAGCGGGAGGAGCGGGAGCAGCGGGAGCCGGGGCCGCGGGAGCGGCCTTGATCTCGATGAGCTCGATATCGAAAATCAGCGTCGAAGCGGGAGGAATCCCTGGACGACCTTCATCGCGATAGGCCAGCTCAGCCGGAATGTAGAGTTTGATTTTGCCGCCCGCGTTGATCTTTTGCAGGCCCTCTTTCCAGCCCTCGATCACCTGGTCGAGTGGGAATTCCGCGGGTTCAACCGGCGTGCCGGGTTGACGGGGCTTCAACGAAGTGTCGAAAACCGAGTCATCGATCAGCGTACCCGTGTAGTGAGCCCGGACGGTGTCGCTCGCCTTGGCATTCGGGCCGTCGCCCTGTTTCACGATTTCATAATAGAGACCGCTGGGGGTGCCGATGACACCCGGCTTCTTCTTGATCTCGGCGAAAAATTTCGCGGCGTCCGCGATGCTCGCCTGCTTGAGCCGGCCCATGTAAACGTCCTGCCGCTTGCGCACGAACTCCTCGACCTGGGGGCCGATCTGTTTCAGCTCCACCGGGGAATCCTTGCCCGCCACTGCGATTTGGAAACCGCGGACAACGGCTTCCGTTTGCTCCTTGGTGAACTCAAACGTCTCGGCCTGGCTGTTCTTGCCCATGAACCAGCCGATCACTTCGAGGATCTGAGCTTCGGTGTAGGCCGGCTTCGCGGGTGCTGGCGAAGCCGGGGTGGGCTGGCCGGGAACGGTCAGTTTCATGTCTTCGGCGCGAACCAAGATGGCGCCGAGGGCAAACAGGGTGATGATGAGTCGGGTCGTTAATTTCATGCGTGCGTTGGGACTGTGATAGGGAAACGGCGGAAAGAGTTTTGTGCCGTAAAAGTTTTTGGTGTGCCAGTCGGAGGCACCGAATGCAACCAATTACTCCCCGCTTGTGTCCGGGGTGACAGGGTGTTTCGCTGACCCTCTTTCATCATGAACTCCGATCAATTCTGGACCAGCCAGGACGGCCAGATACTGCACGTGAAGAACAAGGATGAGCGCACGGTCGTGCTGACCCTCGCGTTCTGGCCGCGCAATCCCGCCGAGTTCGAATTTCTCAAGGCCCATCTGGCGCAGTTGAAATTCACCGAGCGGAGCAGCCTGGCGCGCATCGGGATCGAGATGCTCATCCATGGCGCCCCCACCGTCGAAGGCAACCGGGTCATCCTGCAGGCCGACGCCTTCATCTTCGACACCAGTTTCCCCAATTCGCCCTACTGGAAAAAATTGCTGCGCAGCGGCGCGCCCGTGGGCCGGCTTTTTTACGCCCCGGCCGTCGCGAAACTGACCACCGCCGAGATCTGGGACGCCGTGAAGGCCAATCAGCTCAAGCTGCCCAATACCATCAGCATCGACCGTCTCGGCCGCGTGTTCCTCACGCCCCACCAGGTCAGCTACACGCTCAACCCCAAGCTCCAGCGCCTCAATTTCGAGCGCGTCGTCAGCGGCGACGCCGGGCGGGCCTTCCTCGACAAGGTGCAGGTGCGGCACGACGTCTCGCCGCTCACCATTCCGCCGCACTCCGGCCTTCTCACCAGTTGCTCGATGTACCTGAAGGAGCACTATGTGGTGCTCAACCAGGGCGAGGGCAATTTCGGCATCCACACCAGCGCCGTGCTGCTCGATCCAATCAAGACGTTCGGCACGAACGTCATGCTGGAAATCTATAACACCGGCGACCAGCCCATCGTGAATCCGGTGGTGTCGGTCGAGATTTTCCGCGCGCCCGCCTTCAGTTATCCCGAGGTTAAAACCCTCGCCCGCAAGCGCACTCGTCTGCTCGCTACCGCCGTCGACCTGTACAAGTGCCTCGATGAAAATACGCCGCGCGAATACAGCGCGGCCCGACCAAAGACCAAAATCACGGTCAAGGGCCAGAGCGCCACGATGGAGAACCACTCCCTGTTCGTGAAGGCGGCCGATGACTTGAAAAAAGCCGCCGTCGACCGCACCGGTCCGTGCGGTTACCACACCATGATCCAGGCGCTCGATGCCGCACCAGACGATGCGGACACCCTGGTCGTCGATTATTTCCCCGACCTGCTGGAACACATCGAGCTCATCACCCGCATCGGCGACGTGAAGCTCAAGCGGATCATTTTCCGCCGCGCCTCCCGCACCCATGGTTATTTCCTGTCGAGCAATGCCCACGCCCGGCTCGACACCTTCGCCGCCATCGGCCTGCAGGTCTACTGGTACGATGACACGACCAAGGACCTCTACCTCCACACCTATAAAAAAGACCACGGATTTTTCGTGCGCGAGGAGATCGCGCGGAAATTCCAGGAAACCACCATCCTCGCCTTCTACGGCTCGGCCGTGGGCCTCGAAAAGGCCGACACGGAACGCATTTCGGGACTGGTGGAGAAACTCGCCTCGTTCATTGGCCCCAACGTGGGCGTGCTCACCGGCGGCGGCGGCGGCGTCATGCGCCTCGCGACCGACATCGCGCGCAGCAAGGGCGCGCTCACCGGCAGCTGCTTCCTCGAACTCGAAGCCCAGCCGCCCGAGCTCGGCGTGGATTTCTTCAACACGTTCCAGGAAACCTCCCGGCACTTCCGCCAGAAATGGTTCGAGGTCGCCGATTTTTGCATCTTCAACGTCGGCGGTGTCGGCACCCTCGAGGAAATCGGCATCGAATTGTGCAACCTCAAACTCGGCATCCGTCCACGCGTGCCCTATGTCTTTTTCAACGCGACATTCTGGAGTGACCTGCGCCACCAGATCCGCGAGATGATCCGTTCGAAGCGCGCCCCGGCCTGGATGGCCGATTACATCCTTTTCACCGACGATCCCGACGAGGTACTCGCGTTTTATCGCAAGAAACTGCAAGTGCTGTGAAAATATCGGTTGATTGATGACCACTGAAAAAAGCGACGGCAATGGTTCGAAAGTAGGGCGGGTCTTCGACCTGCCCTCCGAGTCCGCAAGGGGCGGGTCGAAGACCCGCCCTACTCCCCTTCCCCGCTCCGTCCTCGTGGTCGGTTCCGGCGGGCGCGAACATGCCCTCGTGCACGCGCTGCTCGCCTCGCCCGCCCGGCCGCGGGTCATCTGCGCTCCCGGCAACGCCGGCATCGCGGCGGTGGCCTCCTGCTTCCCCGTGGCGGTGGACAATATTGCCGGGCTCGTTGCCCTCGCCCAACGCGAGCAGACCGCGTTCGTGGTCGTGGGACCGGAAGTGCCGCTTTCGCTCGGCCTGGTCGATCAACTCGATAAGGCCGGTATCCCCGCCTACGGTCCCAAGGCCGACGGCGCCCGCCTGGAGGCTTCGAAGATTTTTACGAAACAAATCCTGCTGAAGTATGGCATTCCGACGGCCCCGGCGGGCTTTTTCAGCCAGACCGCCGAAGCCCTCGCCTATCTCCGCACCCGCGCCATCCCCATCGTGATCAAGGCGGACGGTCTCGCCGCCGGCAAAGGCGTCGTGGTGGCCCAGACCCTCGGCGAGGCGGAAGCCGCCGTACGCGAGATGCTCGAAGGCGGAAAGTTCGGCGCCAGCGGGAAACAGATTTTGATCGAGGACTGCCTGCACGGGGAGGAAACCTCGCTGCTCGTCGTCGTGTCCGGACGCGACTACGTCATCCTGCCCACGTCGCAGGATCACAAACGCATCGGCGATGGCGATACCGGGCC
>CAMAPG010000108.1 GCA_945859965.1 Opitutus sp. GAS368
TTCCTTGCAGCACCATCGCGACTCCGCCGCCCCCCCGTCCAAACGGGCGCACTGCCGATGGAAACGACTGTCCGCCGGTAATCTGGTCCTGATATTTGCGCTTCAATTCGGTGATGACCTCCTGGGTCTTGCGCGTGCGTTCCTCCCACGGCTTGAGCGTGACGAACAAAAAGGCGTTTCCTTCGCGGACCCGGGTATTCACCCGCTCCACCTCCGGAATCGCCAGGACGATTTTTTCCATGTCCTTCGCATAGATGGAGGCGTACTCGAACGTGGATCCCACCGGCGCCGAAAAACGGCTCTGCAGGATGCCCCGGTCCTCCGAGGGCGTAAGCTCCCGCTGCAACTGGCTGTGCAACCACAACCCGACCGCGGTAAATATCGCCGTGACCAGCAGGACAATGGTTTTGCTTCGCAACGTGCCGCGGAGCATCCCGGCATAGATCTGGTTCAGCTTCTGGAAAAAGGGCTCCGTTTTCTTGTAGAGCCATCCGTGCGTCGCATGGTCATCCTTCATTTTGCGCTTCAACATGCGGGAGCAAAGCATCGGGGTCAGCGTCAGCGCCACGAAGGCCGAGACCGCCACGGCGATCGCCAGCGTCAGTCCGAACTCAAAAAACAAACGTCCGGTCTGGCCTGATTGGAACGCAACCGGCACGAACACCGCCACGAGGGTAAGCGTCGTCGCGATGATCGCAAAGGCCACCTGCCGGGCCCCAAAGATCGCCGCATGGAGCGGCGCTTCGCCGGCCTCGATCCGCCGGTAGATGTTTTCCAGCATGACGATCGCGTCGTCCACCACCAGTCCGACGGCCAGCACCAGCGCGAGCAACGTGAGCACGTTCAGGGTGAAGCCCATGGCACTCATCACCGCAAAGGTGCCCACGATCGACACCGGAATCGCCAGCAGGGGAATAAACGTCGCCCGCCAGTCGCGCAGAAACAGGAAGATCATCAGGATCACGAGCGCCGAAGCTTCCCACAGCGTCGTGTACACTTCGCGGACCGATCGCTCGACGAAGACACTCGTATCGTAACTCACCTCGATATTCACCCCAGCGGGCGCATCCTGGCGGATCTGCGGCAGGAGCGCGACCACGCGCTGGGCGAGGTCCATCAGGTTCGCTTGGGCCTGCCGTTGCACCGCCACCGTGACCGCCGGTGCCCCATTATAAAAAGAGCCGTTGCGGTAGTCGCTCGGCCCGAGTTCGACGCGGCCAATGTCGGAAAACTTCACCTGGTAATCGCCATTGGTCGCGAGCACCAGGTTCTCAAAGTCCGAGACCTCGGCCATGTTGCCCTGCACCCGCACCGTAAACTCGCGTGAGGTCGACTCGATCCGGCCGCCGGGAATTTCCACGTTCTGCTGGCGGAGGGCCCGCTCCACGTCCGCCGCCGTCAGTCCATACGCAGCCAGCCGGTCCGTGTTGACCCACATCCGCATCGCGTAACGCGGCCCATAGATTTCCACGGCACCCACGCCGGGAATCGTCTGGATCCGCTGCACGGCCAGGCGGTCGGCAATGTCAAAAAGCTCGAGCCGGCTGTAACGGTCAGAGGTGAAGGCGAGGTTGAGGATGGGGCTGGAGTCCGAATCCGCCTTGCTCACCTGCGGCTCGTTGACTTCCGGCGGCAGCCGGCGGCGCGCCCGGCTCACACGATCACGCACATCGTTCGCCGCCTCATCGACGTTGCGGGAAAGGTCGAACTCGATGGAGATTCCCGACCGCTGTTCGCTCGAGGACGAGCGCAGCACGCGAATGCCGTCGATCGAGAAAATTTCCTTTTCCAATGGTTCCGTGATCTTCGACTCCATTACCTCGGACGAGGCCCCGGGATAACGGGTATCGACGGAAACCACCGGCGTGTCGGTGATCGGATACTCGCGCACGGACAAATTCCGGAAAGACAACATCCCGACCAGGAGGATCAAAATGGAAAAAACCAGGCAGATGACCGGCCGCTTGATGGATAAGTCCGAGAGAAGCATGCGCAGTCCCGGCTTACTCGACGATTCCCGTGCTGAACTGCACCTTGAGCGGACGCAGTTCGAGCTTGGCGCCGGGATACAGGATCAACGCTCCGACTCCGGAAGCGACGACAGGCTGCTGATCCTCGATCTTCCCGTTCAGCGGTTCAATCTCCACCAACCCCTTGGCGCGCAGTCCCAATTTCACATTCACAAAATCCGCCACCTTGTCGCTGCCCACGGACCGGACCACAATCACCTGGGTGCCGCGAGGCGTCGAAAGAATGGCCCCTTCCGGGACGGTCAGCGCATTTTTTCGGACCGACAGGATCAGTTCGACGTTGGCGAACATCCCGGGCCGCAGACGCGGAGGGGCTTTGGTAAGGAAGCCTTTGACCCGGCTGGAGCGCGTCGCCCGGTCGATGGCCGAGCTCACAAAATAAACCTCCCCGGCGATCTTCTCGATGTTGTGTTCGCCCTCTTCGCCGGTGCGCGAGAGGACGATGAACTGGGTTCCCGCGACGACTTTCGCCAGAAACCGCTCCGGCACCTGAAATTCGATTTTCAGCCGGCTGAGGTCGTCGAGTGTGGTCACGACCGACTGCGTATTCACATAATCGCCGGGAGATATGGCGCGGGAGCCCACGATGCCTTCAAACGGTGCCTTGATTTCGGTGCGGGCGAGACGGACCTTGAGCAATTCCAAATCGGCCTTGGCCGCGGCATGTTCGCTGCGCGCCCGATCGACATCGGCCTGCGTGTTGGATTGCGAACGGCGCAGGTTCTCTGCGCGCTGCAGATTGAGTTCGGCGAGCTGGAATCGCGCGCTGCTTTGGGCCAGTTGCGCCTGCAGCTCCGCGTCGTTGATCTTGGCGAGCAACTTGCCCTTGGGCACCGGCTCGCCTTCATCGAAATAGATGTTGAGGACCAAACCCGCGATTTCCGGCCGGATGGTCGCGGACTCGTTTGCCGCGAGCGAACCGACCAGGTTGAGCGTTTCCGCCAGATCGCGCCGGGTGATATTGGTGACTTCAACCGGTTGGATTTGTGGCCGCGGGGCGCGCCGCCCCGCCGCGCCGGAAGCCGGAGCATGCTTTTTCGCGCATCCCGTGGCCATGATCACCAGCAGGATCGACGTGAAAGCAAAGCGGCGAAAAGGAACCATGAGGGGGTTGGGGTGAAACAAACCTGACAAAATTGGAAAGAGACAGGGCAAGACGCAATGCCAGGCCTTTGGTGACGAAAAATATCCTCCACGCCCAGCCCTGAGTGTCGCAGGCTGACATTCCTGGCTCAGGCAATCAGCTTCGCATAAGCCGCCGCGTCGAACAATCCGGCGACATCGCCGGTTTGGGCAGGCTTCAGCTTCAGAATCCAGCCGCCCGCATACGGCTCGGAGTTCAACGTTTCGGGAGCGCTGTCGAGCTTCACGTTCACCGCCACAATCGTTCCCGCCACCGGCAGATAAAGATCGCTGGCCGCCTTGACGGATTCCACGACCCCAAAGGTCTCGCCCGCCTTGAACGTCGTTCCAACCTTGGGCAGCTGCACATAGGTAATGTCGCCAAGCGAACCTTGGGCATAATCGGTGATGCCCACGGTCGCAGTCCCATCATTCTCGAGCTTCAGCCATTCATGGGACTTCGCGTAGCGCAGTTCGTTGGGGATATTGCTCATAAAAGTGATCTAGGGAAAGGGTTTCAGGTGAGAGGTTCCAGCATCGCCGGTGTGACGACCCCGACAATTTAATTTTTCTTCAACGGGACAAAAGGAGGTTTGACCAGCTGCAACGGCAGCCGCGTGCCCCGAATGTCGACGGACAGGGGTTTGGCGCTCTTCGGCGTTGCGACCAGCGCCGACCCGATCGCTTCGTTTAACAAGGGCGAAAGAGTGCCCGAAAGCACCTTGCCGACGACTGCGCCGTCCTCTTCCAGCACCGGCGTGTCGGCCCGCACAATGCGGCGGTCGCCGGTCTTGAAATAGACCACTTTCTGCGGCGCCCCGTTTTTCTGTTCCGCCACCAAAGCGGCGCGGCCGTTGAAATCCCCGCCTTTCTCCAGCTTGACCGTCCAGCCCAATCCGGCGGTCAGCGGGGAAATATCCTGGGTGATTTCATGGCCATAAAGCGGATAACCGGCTTCGAGACGCAAGCTGTCACGCGCCCCGAGCCCTGCCAGTTCCAGGCCATGGGACGAGCCCGCCGCCAGCAATGCCTCGGCCAGTTTCACGGCGTCATCCGCAGCGTGATAAAGCTCAAAGCCATCTTCACCCGTATAGCCAGTGCGACTGATCAGGCACTGCACGCCCGCGACCGTACCTTCGACAAAATGATAATATTTGACCACCCCCAGTTTGGCGCCGATCAACGACTGCACGATGTCCGCCGCGCGCGGACCTTGCACCGCCAGCAGCGCATAATCCGCCGAACGATCGGTGATCGCCACGGAGAACCGGGCGGCTTGTTCGCGAATCCACGCCAGATCCTTGTCGATGTTACCGGCGTTGATGCAGAGAAAATAATCATCGGGCCCCCGCATGTAGACAAGGAGGTCGTCCACCACTCCGCCGCTCGGGTAACACATGGGCGAATAAAGCACCCGGCCGGGAAAAAGTTTGGTCACATCGTTGGTCACGAGATGATTGAGGAACTTGCCGGCCTCCGGCCCGCGCACATCGACTTCCCCCATGTGGCTCACATCGAAGAGTCCCGCCGACCGGCGGACCGCCTTGTGCTCCTCGAGGATGCTGCGGTATTGGACCGGCATTTCCCAGCCGGCGAAATCCACCAGACGGGCACCGTGAGCGGCATGAAAATCGCGCAGCGGCGTACGTTTAAGTTCACTCATGGCCGAAGAGTAGCGGCAACGCGGGGGCCAGCGGCAAGGAAGTTCTTAACCGGCCGAAGACGGATTCCCGTCGTTTTAGATTCGCAACTCCCGGCCACTGCATAAAGTGCCAGCATGCATTGGCTCATCCTGGCCATCGGTTTGACACTCGCACTGGCGTTCTGCTGCTCCCTGCTCGAAACGATGGTCCTGACCACCACGGTCGCCGAGATCGAAGCGTTGAAAAAAAAGCGTCCCCGGCGCGGCCATCGGCTGGAAATCATCCGGCAGGAAATCGACCGCACGATTTCCGCGATTCTCACCCTCAACACGATCGTGATGACGCTGGGCTCGATGATCATCGGCAGCCTCGCGGCGAAACTCTTCGACGACTTTGCCCTGGGTGTGCTCTCCACGATCCTCACACTCGTCATCCTCGTGTTCGCGGAGGTTCTGCCCAAAAACCTTGGAGTCGCCTACCGCAAGGAGCTCCAGCCGCACTTGGTCTATCCTCTCTGGTGGATGCGGCGCCTGCTGCTGCCCGTGACGTACGCGTGCAATCTGGTGGTGCGGCTTTTCATTCCCGAAAGTCCCGCTCAACACCGATCGGATGAGGAAATCATCCTGCTCGCCGAGCGCGGCGCCCAGCAGGGCACGCTGTCCAAAAGCGAATCCAGCATTATCGCGAACGCCCTCTCGCTCGATGACATCCGGGTCAGCGCCATCATGACCCCGCGCACGGTCGTCACGGCCTTGCGGAAACAGGCGACGGCCGGAGACGTGTTCCGGGAGTTTCCCAACCTGCCGTTCGGGCGCATGCCGGTTTACGGGCGCAATCTCGACGACATCGCGGGCCTCGTCCGGCGCCGGGATCTTCTCAAAGCCAAGGCCAACGACCAGGATCAGGTTCTTGTGGAATCCCTGATGCACGAGATCCATTTCATTCCCGAAACCGTCACCGTGGCGAACGCACTGCAGGTTTTCCTGAAAACCCACCAGCAACTTCTGGTCGCGGTGGATGAATTTGGCGCCACCGCCGGCGTGGTGACCATGGAGGACGTGATGGAGCAATTGCTCGGCCGGGAAATTTTCGAAAAGGACGACGTTGCCGTGGACATGCGCGAACTCGCGCGGGCCAAACAGCAAAAGCAAACCCGGCCCAAACGCGCGGGCGAAGCACCCAAACCGACCACCCCACCCGTGACGCCGCCGAAAGCCAGCTAGCATTCCGGCCTTCTCTTCCATGCCTGCTTCCCTCTTTTCCCATTTCCTGCCCCTCGCCTACTGGGTGCACGATCTGAGTCCTTTTCTCATCCGGTTTTCCCCGAACATTGGCATCCGGTACTACGGCCTCGCCTATGTGCTCGGTTTTGTCGCGGCCGCCTGGTTGCTCTCCCGTTATGCCGCCGCGGGCCGCTCGCTCCTGCCCGCCGCGAAAATTGGCGATTTCATCATCGCCATCGTTTTCGGGGTCATGCTCGGCGGACGGATCGGTTACTTTTTGTTTTATCAGTGGGACACCCTGCGCGCCGACCCCGTCGCCTTGCTGCGCGTCTGGGAGGGTGGCATGGCGAGCCACGGCGGTTTCCTGGGGGTGGCCCTCGCGCTCCTTTGGTTCGCCCGGTCCAAAAAAATCCCTTTTTTCCACCTCGCCGATCTCATCGCAACCACTACGCCCGTGGGCCTGTTGTTCGGTCGCATTGCGAATTTCATCAACGGCGAACTCTGGGGCAAAGTCACCACCGTGCCCTGGGCGGTGATTTTTCCGGGCAGTGCGGCACCGGGCACGCCAGTCGAATCGATTCTCCCCCGTCATCCTTCGCAACTGTACGAAGCCGGCCTGGAAGGGCTGGTCCTGCTGGCCTTCATCCAATGGCGCATGTGGCGCAGTGACGTGATCCGGACCAAACCCGGACGCCTGGCCGGCGAATTCCTGGTCGCCTATGCACTGGTGCGGATCGTCGGCGAAGTGTTTCGCGAACCCGATTCCGGCCTCTCGCTCCTTTTCGGCCTCAGCCGCGGGACGTTTTATTCCCTCTTCCTGATCCTCGCGGGAATTTTCTTCATCGTCCGGCCCAGCCAACCACTGCCGACTGCCAAATAACGTCAGACCACGCTGACCGCCGTCTTGATCGAGTTGGAGATGTAACACTGTTCGTGGGCCTGATGATGAAGTTCCGCTTCCTCGGCCGCGGTCGGCTGCTTTTCCCCTTGGAATCCGATCTTCGGATGCAGCGCCACCGAGCTCACCCAGGGAATTCCCTTTTCGTTTTTGGTCATCACGCCCACCGCCTCATCGGAATAATGGAGGACGTGAAATCCCCGACGCGAGGCGAGGAAGAGAAAAGTCAGCATGTGGCAGCTGGCGATCGAAGCAACAAAGGCTTCCTCAGGATCGACGCACGCGGGATTGGAATAAGGCACCGGCACGCTCGTGGGTGCCGGCGAGGCCGCGATCGTGATGCCGCCATCGAACGCCCAGGTATGTTCGCGCGAATAACGGCCCTTCAGGAAATCGGTTCCGGTGTCCTTCCAGCGAATCGTGGCTTTGTGTTCGGACATCGGAGCAATCCTCGCTCGGAGCAGGCCTAGACCTTGGTTCCCGGCAGCAGCGTGGCCCCTTTGGGCACCACCAAAACGCCATCGCGCACCACCACCGCACCGCCGGCGTACGTGCCGTCGGCCTTGCCTTCCGGACTCAGGATGACGTTGTCGCCGATCCGCGCGTTCTTATCGATGATCGCATGTTTGATGCGGCAATTCCGGCCGACACCCATGTTCGGCCGCCCTTGGGCGAGGTTATCCCGCAGCTGCTCTTCCGTCTCGTAATAATCTCCGCCCATCACGATCGCATCCTCCAGCACCGAGCCTTCGCCGATATAGCAACGCACTCCCAGTACACAGTGGCGCAGGGTCGAATCGGTGAGAATGGAGCCATCGCCGATCACCACGTGGTCGATGACGCACTTGTTGAGCTTGGACGCCGGCAAATACCGGTCCTGGGTGTAGATGGGCGCAGAGGGCTCGAAGAAATTGAACGGCGGCAACGGTTGCGCGAGCGCTAGGTTGGCCTCGAAAAAGGCGCGCACGGTACCGATGTCCTCCCAGTAACCCTCGAAAATGTGGGCAAAGAGTTTTTTCTTTCCGAGGAGGTTGGGAATGACCTCCTTGCCGAAATCTGTCATCGTGTTGTCGAGCGCTTCGGCCAACACCGACCGGTTGAAAACATAAATGCCCATCGACGCGAGGCAGTGCTTTTCGGACGAAGGCGTCTTCAGTTTCGTTTCGATCTGGGGGCTGAGCGTCAGGCTTTGGATGACCGCCGGATCCTTGGGTTTTTCGACAAACTGTTGGATGGAGAGATCGTCCTGGACGCGCATCAACCCGAGGCCTTCCACTTTCGAAACCGGGAAGGGAATCGCGGAAATGGTCACATCGGCGCCGGTTTCGAGGTGTTGCGCGATGATCTCGCGGAAATCCATCCGGTACAATTGGTCGCCTGAAAGGATGAGCACGAGATCGTGCGACGAAGCCCGGAAGTGCACGAGATTGCGCCGCACCGCATCAGCGGTCCCCTGGTACCAATCCGTTCGCGTTTCCGTCTGCTCTGCCGAAAGAATATCCACAAATCCTCCACCGAAGGGGTCGAAATGATAGGTGCTTTGGATATGCCGGTGCAGCGAGGCGGTGTTAAACTGCGTGAGGATGAAAATCCGGTTGATGTCGGAATTGATGCAGTTGCTGATCGGGATATCGACCAGCCGGTATTTGCCGGCGAGTGGAACGGCCGGCTTGCAGCGCTCCATGGTGAGCGGCGAAAGACGGGTACCCCGACCACCTCCCATGATCACGGCGAGTACGCGTTTTTGAGTCGTCATAGCTTGGATTCTTCCGGCTTCGTCCTAATTCCTTGCTTACACGTTTGCGCGGAGGTCTAAATTCGCCAACCAAATTCACCAAAAAATATGTGCGGCATCGTCAGTTACGTCGGGAAACAGAAAGCGGCTTCGATTATCCTGGAAGGGCTGAAACGGCTGGAATAACGCGGCTATGACTCGGCGGGCGTGTGTATCCTGCAGGGCGGAAGGTTGGATGTCGCGAAAAAGACCGGCCGGGTGGACAACCTCGTCAAGGAGGCCGCCAACCATCGCTTCAACGGCACCACCGGGATCGGCCACACCCGTTGGGCCACGCATGGCGGGGTCACCGACGCCAACGCCCATCCCCACGTCAGCAGCGACGGGAAATTCGCGATCATCCATAACGGGGTCATTGAGAACTGCTCCCAGATCAAGACGTTCCTCCTCAGCAAGGGCTATACCTTCCGGTCGGAGACCGAAACCGAGGTCCTGGGCAACCTGATCGCCTATCACTACGCCAAGGAGCCGAATGCGAACCACGGCACCAGCCATTTTCTCGAAAGCGTGCGCAAGACCTGAGCGGGTCCCGAAAACTGGGCCAGGTGGAGTGTTAGTCTTTGGCTTGGTTTGATGTGCTGACTTCGGTGGTGGTTGGCAATCCTAAGCGGAGGGACGGACCGGCTTGGCGGTCCGTCCTGGAGCTTGG
>CAMAPG010000109.1 GCA_945859965.1 Opitutus sp. GAS368
GCCCAATCATGTAAAACCGGCTTCATTGGCGGACATCCTCGGCTTCAATCCGAAGAAAAACCGGTCGGTGGAAGCCGCCAAGGAAAAGGACATCCCGGAAAAATTCCGCCGCTTCTACAAGCTGCTGATCGACCTGCGCAAACACCTCACCGCCGGCATCGAGCTGCACTCGGAAGAGACGCTCAAGCGCTCGTCGAAGGACGACGCCGGCGATCTCTCCGCCTATGGCCAGCACATGGCCGATGCGGGCACCGACACATTCGACCGGGACTTTGCGCTCAGCCTCGTTTCAAGCGAGCAGGAGGCCCTCACGGAGATCGATTCCGCCATCAAGCGTATCCTCGACGGCAGTTACGGCGTCTGTGAGATCACCCAGAAGCCGATTTCCAAGGAGCGGCTCCTGGCGGTCCCCTTCACCCGTTATTCCGCCCAGGCCCAGAAGGAACTGGAGCGCAACCGGCACCGTTCCCGCACCCAGGCCGGCCTCTTCGGCGAAGACGGCGCCAAAATGGGCGACGACGACCGGGGCGGCGGCGGTGGAGACGAATAACCCGTTGCTTTGCACGTGACGCCGGGCTTTTGCCCGGCGTTGCTGTTTTTATGCAATCGATGCCCGCGATCTACGCCACCCGCCACCAGCGCTTCGGATCCTACCGGCTGCTGATTCTGCTCGGGCTTCTCATTTTGGGGCTCGATCAGGCGTCCAAGCTCTGGATCTCCGCCCATCTGCCCTTCGGCACCTACGGCGAACCCGATGCGATCACCGTGGTGCCGAATCTGTTCTATCTGGTTCACGTGGGTAACACCGGCGCGGCCTGGAGCTTGTTCACCGGTCGCAGCGTGCTGCTGGCCAGTGTCGCGATCGCCACCCTTGGCGCGATTTTTCTGTGGCGAAACGCCCTTGGGCTCCAGCATCGCACGGTTCAGGTGAGTTTCGGGCTCCTGTGCGGCGGCATTGTCGGCAACCTGCTCGACCGGCTGCTGCACGGCCACGTCATCGACTTTCTCGATTTTCACTTCGGCGACTACGTCTACCCGACCTTCAACATTGCCGATTCCGGGATTTGCGTGGGCGTCGTGATCTACATGTGGTGGTCGCTGCGCCAGCCAGCGAATCCATCGAACACGAAGTAGCCAAGAAGCGAAGGACCGCTTAACGGGATCTTACTTCGCTCCTTTGTTTCTTAGTGTTCTCTCACTCCACATTCGCGATCTGCTCGCGAATCCGTTCGAGCTCATTCTTCAGCTCGATGACGTTCCGCGAAATCGCCAGGTCGTTGGCCTTGCTTCCGATCGTGTGCACTTCGCGGCCGATTTCCTGCAGGATAAACTCCGATTTCCGGCCGATTTCTCCGCCGGATTTGAGCAACGCGGTAAACTGCTCCAGATGGCTGCGCAGGCGCGTCAATTCCTCGGTGATGTCGCAGCGGTCGGCAAACAAGGCAATTTCCTTGAGCACGCGTTCGTCGTTGAGATCCACCTCCAGCCCCGCTTCGCGCAGGCGTTTGATAAATTGCTCGCGATAGTGGACCGGCACCTGGGGCGCGCGCTCGGCGACCGCCGCGATATGACGGCTCAACGCCCCGAGCCGGGTGATAAAATCCACCAACAAGGACTCTCCCTCCTTCGCTCGCATGGCGGCAAAACCGCGCAGCGCCTCACCGAGGGCGCGTTCGATCGCCGGTCGCGCTTCGTCCGCATGTGGCAGCTCCGAGCCTTTCCGCTGCGAGTTCGCGATTTGCCAGAGTAATTCCGGGGTGGGCGCAAACGCCACGCCCTGTTTTTTCGCAAAGTCCGCCAGTCGTTCGACCGCCTCGGCCGCCGCGTTTTCGTCCCAGGACGCGGCATTTTCGCCCTTGGCTCCCGTGAGCTCGAGATCGACATGGACCTTGCCGCGCACCGCCACTTTGCGCACGAGATCGCCAATGGCCGGCTCGAGCGGTTCCCACTCCTCCGGCAACGACACGGTGAGGTCGAGCGTCTTGCGATTCACCGAACTCACCTGGGCAGTGAGCGTAAAAGTCCCGAGCGACGCGGTCGCCCGGCCATAGCCGGTCATGCTGTTCATACGCCCGATTTCAAGCGCCAGCGGCTCAAACGCCAAACAAATCCCTGCAAACAAAACTCGGCGTCTTTCTCTGCGTCTTTGCGTCTTTGTGGTTCAAATCCGTTCGGAATGGTTGAACCACAAAGACGCAAAGGCACAAAGTCCGATCCGCTTTTGACAGGTTCAGCCCACCTTCCCACCGAGAATCTTGGCCACTTGGTCGACATCCTTGTCGCCGCGGCCGCTGAGATTGATCACCAGGATCTGATCCTTCTTCATCTCCCGCGCACGTTTCAGGCCGTAGACCAGCGCATGCGTGCTCTCGAGCGCAGGAATAATCCCCTCGAGCCGCGAGCAGGTTTGGAAAGCCTCCAACACGTCATCATCGGTGGCGTAGGCAAAATTGATGCGCTGGCGGTCTCGGTAAAACGCGTGCTCCGGTCCGATCGCCGCATAGTCGAGACCTGCGCTCACCGAGTGCGTCAGCTCGATCTGGCCGTCCGGATTCTGGAGAATGTAGGTTTTGCAGCCCTGCAGCACCCCCAGCTTGCCGCCTTCGAAACGCGCCGCATGGTCGCCCCGCCGGATGCCGCGGCCGCCTGCTTCCACGCCAGTGAGCTTGACCGACGTGTCCTCGAGAAACTCAAAGAAGAATCCAATGGCGTTGGAACCGCCGCCCACGCAGGCGACCATCTCATCCGGCAAACGCCCTTCCCGCGCGAGAATCTGTTCCTTGGTTTCCTGGCCGATGACCCGGTGAAAATCGCGCACCATCATTGGATACGGATGCGAGCCAAGCGCGGAACCGAGGATGTAATGCGTTTCGCGCACATTGGTCACCCAATCGCGCATCGCCTCGTTGATCGCCTCTTTCAGCGTTTTCTGGCCGGCTTCAACGCTGCGCACCTCGGCGCCCATCAGGCGCATGCGGAGGACGTTCAAGCCCTGCCGTTCCATGTCGACCGCGCCCATGTAGACCACGCACTTGAGGCCGAATTTCGCGCACACCGCAGCGGTCGCCACCCCATGCTGCCCTGCGCCCGTCTCCGCGATGATTCGTTTCTTGCCCATCCGCCGCGCCAGCAACGCCTGTCCGAGGGCATTGTTGATCTTGTGCGCCCCGGTATGGAGCAGGTCCTCACGCTTGAGATAAATTTTGGCCCCGCCGCAGTGCTGGGTGAGCCGCTCGGCAAAATAAAGTTCGGTCGGCCGGCCGGCAAATTCCTTCAGGTGATGGCGCAATTCCTTCAGGAAAACCGGATCCTGGCGCGCGACGTCGTACGCGGCCCCCAGTTCCTGCAGGGCCGTCATCAAGGTCTCCGGTACGAAGACTCCGCCATAGGGGCCGAAATGGCCGCCCAAGTCGGGCAACGAAAAGCGATCAAAGGTCGAAGTTTTGGCAGGAGCGGGCATGGCGAAAAAGTGAAAGGGGGAAAAGCCCGACGCAAACCTCTCTTTGGACAGGCTGGGCGGGAATAAAGGCGGTGGAAATCATACCCGTTTGGCCGTAACCAGCGTCAGGTCGTCACGCTGGGTGGACGGACCGGTGAAACGATTCACATTCTCGAGAATGCCGTCGTTCATCTCCCGCGCCGAGCGGTTGTGCAGCACGCGCACGGCATCGGCCAGCCGGTTGCCGGAAAACTCTTTCTGCTCCTCATTGGGCGCCTCGGTCACGCCATCGGTGTAGAGCACGAACACATCGCCCGGGACAAACGGTTCCGTGCGCTCCGCGATCACCGCCGAGAACAGCTCATCGGGCACCATGCCGAGAGGCATGCCCTCGGAACCGACATACTCCGTCAGATAAATTCCGCTCACCATTTCGCGCCGCGCAAACAGCGGCAGTTCATGGCCGGCGCGCGCAAACGTGATCGTGTTCGCCGCGGTGTCGATGACCGCATAGATCATCGTCACGTAGAGTCCGCTTTCGATGTCCTCCTTCAACACCCGGTTGAGCTCGGTCAGGACTCGCCCCGGCGAGGTGTAACGCATGGCGATCTGGCGGAGGTTCGTGCGGCAGATGGCCATCAGCAGCGAGGCCGAGATGCCCTTGCCGGACACATCGGCGACCGCCACCCCGAGTCGGTGCTCGGACAGCGGAAACAGATCATAGAGATCGCCGCCAATCTGCTGGGCCGGTGTGTAACGGGCATCGAGATCGAGCCCGTTCACCTGTGGCATCACCCGCGGCAAAAGCATCTGCTGGATGCCCCGCGCGATCGAAAGATCGAGGTCGAGTTGCTTTTTCTCCAGCTGCAGGTGCAGGAATTCCGCGTTGTGGAGCGCGAGCGCCGCCTGCTCGGCCAGCGACTGGACGAGCGCAAAATCCGTCGTTGAAAACGGCTTGTCGTCGACCGGGTTCGTGACTGCGAGCACGCCAAAGAAACGGCCGCGAAAGGTCAGCGGCACCGCGATGACCGAACGCACCGCGAGCACGGGATCGTCATGTTTGACCATCCGGGGATCCGCCCCGGCATCGGCCAGCAATTCACCGCGGCCCGAACGGGCCACCCGTCCCACGATGCCCTCCCCGACCGGGAACTCCTCCGCTTTCAGCACCTGCTCGATGAAACGGGCGCGGGTCGTCAGCTTGCCACCGGCGATCTCCGACAACGGGCGGTGCGGCGGAAACAGGCCTTCCACCGCGAGCGCGCGCATCGTGTTCCGCGCCGTTTTTTCGAAAATGCACGCGGCGAGCGCACCGGAGCAAAGAATCGAGGCATGGACAATGCGCTGGTGGAGTTCCTGCCGGATCAGGCCTTCCCCGAGGGCCTCGACCATGTGATGCATGAAATCGACCACGCGCTCGCGTTCCTGCTGCAAGTGCTCCCGTTCCTCCTCGGCCTGGTCCAGCATTTGCCGCAAGCGGAACAGGACCACGAGCATGGCGAGGACACCCAGAAGGATACCGGTGAAGAGCAGCAGCATGAAAGGAGCGGCGTTTGTGGCAGGCGGGGCGGCGTCCGGCAATCGCGAAGGTCAGTTTCCCCACCCTTTTCCACGCCGGAGCCGAGAGTGGAGAAACCGTGCAAGAGGCGAACAAATGCCCTCGTTTTCCCGGTTAATCGCTGTTTCGACTTTCACCTATTAAGTGAAAGTCCATCCTACCTCTGCCTGTCACCTCTTGGCGCGTTTCCAGCAGTCAACCACGGCTTCATGGCCATTTTGTTCACATGTGGCTGATAACCGACTTTCACTTAATAGGTGAAAGTCCAAATCGCTCGCCGAGACACATTTCTCGAACAGCAATGTATGCCACGAGATCGCTTAATCAGAGCCGGAGAAATCAGGACATTCGCGAAACTAGCGTCCTTTATCCACTCCGCGTCAAACGGCTTAAGCCGGCCGTTGCTGGTCTACGCGGTTCCGCAGGAAGGCCAGGACGTCCTGGAATTTGCTGCGGTTCGTCTCGTCGATGGTGATGAGGTTTTCATGCGCCTCGAGTACGAGTCGCGCGCTTTCCAATTCCGAACTATCCGGACAAGTGAGCGCGGTATTGCACTTGTCGAAATTCATCTGGAAATCGCCGGCGTCGACGATCAGGAGGCGGTGCAAACCGAGATTCCGGATCAACTCGAGGTTCCGCTGCCCGACACGGGCCAGCACCATGCTGCCGGGCGGAGTGAGCCGGCGCAGTTCCAAGGCCACTCCCGCCAGCACACCGAGAAACGTGCTGTCCATGCTGGCACAGTGCTGGAAATCCACCACGAAGCGGATTTTCCCCTGCTGGAGCATGGTGTCGATGAAATCGCGGAGGCAGGCGCTGTTCTGGAACGAAGCCCGGCCCTCGATGCGCACGACCACCGGGTCGGAATAGGCGTCGACGAGATAAACGGGTTTGCTGGACGGCTCAGACATAAAATCAATGGTGGCGGAAGAGGCGTAGCAGTCCCCGGGCGGATGACTGCCCTGCCCCTACCTTGCGCACACTTTAGTTTTTCGCAACGATCTGACGCAGCACGTAAGGCAGGATGCCCCCGTGTTGGTAATAATCGATTTCGATCGGAGTATCGATGCGGCAGCGCACCGGAACGTTTTCCACCGTGCCGTTTTTCCGGGTGATTCGCAGGACGAGGTCCTGCTGCGGCTTCAGGCCGGGAGTGAGCCCCAACACATCGTAGGTTTCGAAGCCATCGAGCTTGAGGGTCTGGGCGGTCGTACCTTCCTTGAACTGCAAGGGGAGAACTCCCATGCCCACGAGATTCGAACGGTGAATGCGCTCGAAGCTTTGCGCCACCACGACCCGCACTCCGAGGAGATTGGTACCTTTGGCCGCCCAATCGCGGGAGGAACCCGTGCCGTATTCCTGGCCAGCGAGGATGATCAGGGGCGTATTGTCCGCGATGTGTTTCACCGCGGCATCGAAGATCGCCATCTTCTCGCCGGTGCCCTGGTAGATCGTGTTTCCACCTTCCTCGCCGCCGAGCATGAGGTTCTTAATGCGGACATTCGCGAACGTGCCGCGCGTCATAATGCGGTCGTTGCCACGGCGGGATCCATAGCTGTTGAAATCCTCGTAGGTGACTTTCTTGCCCAAAAGGAACTGGCCGGCGGGTGAGGTCTTCTTGATCGCTCCGGCCGGCGAGATGTGGTCGGTCGTCACCGAATCGCCAAAGATGCCGAGCGCTTTGGCGCCCTTGATTTCACCAATGGTGCCGGGCGTCATGCCGAAATTGGCGAAGAACGGCGGCTCCTGGATGTAGGTCGAATTTTCCTCGAAGGCGTAAACGTTGCCCGTGCTCGTCGGGATTTCGTTCCACTTGGGGTTCTGCGCCGCAAAATCCGCGTAGAGCCGGCGGAAAACCTCGGGCTTCAGCGCTGCCTGCAACTCATCGCGCACTTCCTGGAGCGAGGGCCAGATGTCCTTGAGAAACACGTCGCGGCCATCCTTGCCGCGGCCGAGCGCTTCGCGGGTGAGATCGATATCCACCCGGCCGGCGAGCGCGAATGCCACGACCAGCGGGGGCGACATGAGGAAGTTGGCCTTGATGTTCTGGTGCACACGGGCTTCGAAATTGCGGTTGCCCGACAACACCGATGCGGCGACGAGATCGTTTTTGACCACGGCATCCTCGATGGGCTGAGCCAGGGGGCCGGAGTTACCGATACACGTCGTGCACCCGTAACCGACCGTTTGGAAACCCAGCTGGTCGAGATAAGGCTGCAGTCCGGTTTTGGTGAGATATTCAGTCACCACCCGGGAGCCGGGGGCCAGCGACGACTTCACCATCGGATTGACCCGGAGTCCCTTGTTCACGGCCTTTTTGGCCAGCAGGCCCGCCGCCAGCATGACCGACGGATTGGAGGTGTTGGTGCAGCTCGTGATCGCGGCGATCAACACGCTGCCGTGGCCGATATCGCCGCTCGGTTTGCAAAGATCCACCCCTTCCATTTCGGGACTCGGGGTCGGCCGGTTATTGGTCATTTCCAATTCAGTCGCGGGATTGGTGTTCTGCGCGAGCGCCTTGGTCCGCGACACGGGCTCCTGACTGCCACCGCCGGTGTGGACCGGCGCATGGCCGCCCGCGACCATGAAACGGTTGGAAAAATCCTCGGGCTTTTTGCCAAAGCCGCTTTCCGCCACGGGCTTTGAAAACGTGGCGATGAATTCCTTTTTGAGATTGGGCAGCTCGATGCGGTCCTGCGGCCGCTTGGGGCCCGCGACGCTCGGAACGACGGTGCCGAGATCGAGCGCGAGCTCGGTCGAGTACTCGATCTGACCCTTTTGGGGAATGCCCCACAGGCCCTGCGCCTTGTAGTAGGCTTCGTAGACCGCGATCTGCTTCTCGTCGCGGCCCGTCGCGCGCAGGTAGTTTGAGCACTCCGCGTCGATTGGGAAAAAGCCCATGGTCGCACCGTATTCCGGCGCCATGTTGGCGATCGTCGCCCGATCCACCACCGGCAGCGCAGCTGCGCCCGGGCCGTAAAATTCGACAAATTTGCCGACAACCTTCGCCTTGCGCAGGGTCTGCGTCAGAGTCAGCGCGAGGTCGGTCGCCGTCACGCCTTCGCGCAGCGCACCGGTGAGATGGACGCCCACCACGTCAGGCGTGAGGAAATACACCGGTTGCCCGAGCATGCCTGCCTCGGCTTCGATGCCGCCGACGCCCCAACCCACGATCCCCAAACCGTTGATCATGGTCGTGTGCGAGTCCGTGCCCACCAAGGTATCGGGGTAGTAAACGCCATTGCTGTCGTTGAGCACACCCTTGGCGAGGAACTCAAGATTGACCTGGTGCACGATGCCGATGCCGGGAGGCACGACCTTGAACGTCTCGAACGCCTGCATGCCCCATTTCAGGAACTGGTACCGCTCGCGATTGCGGGTGAATTCCAGGTCCAGGTTCTTGCGGAGCGCATCGGCGCTGCCGGCAAAATCGACCTGCACCGAGTGGTCGACGACCAGGTCCACCGGCACGAGCGGCTCGATGATCTTCGGATTCTTGCCCATGCGGGCGACCGCGGCGCGCATCGCCGCGAGATCCACCAGCAACGGCACCCCGGTGAAATCCTGTAGCACGATGCGCGCGACGACGAAGGGGATTTCCTCCGTGCGGACCGCCTTCGCGTCCCAACTGGCGAGACTGCGCACCGCGCCTTCCGCGACGCGCTTGCCATCGCAGTTGCGCAGGAGAGACTCGAGCACGAGGCGGATCGACACCGGCAGGCGCGAGACCTTGAAACCGGCTTTTTCGAGCGCGGGCAGCGAATAGAAGGAATGGGACGCGCCGTTGGCCGGGAACGTCTGGAGCGTGTTGAACGGATTGGGAAGGCTCACGGGATTTTCGATTTTAAAGGATGCGGATCGGGGTCGCGGACTGAACGGGCCAGGAGTTATTTGGCCAGAACCGCTTTGACGGCGGCGAAATTGGGAAGGTCTTTCGGGGTCGGGGTTTGCTCGGCGTATTTCACCACGCCGTCCTGGCCGATCACGAACGCGGCGCGCGCCGCGGTGTCACCGACTCCCGACAGCATCGGGAAAAGCACGCCGTAAGCTTTGGTCACCTCCTTGTTGAGGTCGCTGACAATCGTCAGTTTGATGTTGTTGGCCTTGGCCCACGCCTCTTGGGCGAAAGGACTGTCGACGCTGATGGCGATGACATTGGCACCGAGTTTCTCATGCTCGCCCAACCCCGCGGTCGTATCGCACATTGCCTGGGTGCAGACCCCTGTGAAAGCCAACGGAAAGAACAGGAGTACCGTCGATTTCTTGCCAAAATTATCGCTGAGCCGGACGTCCTTGAGACCGTCGGCGGTTTTGGACTTGAGCGTGAAATCGGGAGCTTTGGA
>CAMAPG010000110.1 GCA_945859965.1 Opitutus sp. GAS368
GGATTGCGCGTGAAACTGGAATCGATCGTGGGCTGGTAGCTGGCATTGCTCGCCTGGGTCCAGTTGAAGAGCCGCTCCTTTTCCATTTCAGTCTGCAGCATGCGGCCAGCGGTTTCGAGATTGCGAGCGGTGTCGAGGTCTGCGGCCGCCCGCTGCATGACGGTGATCGACGTTCCGATCGCCAGCGCGAGCACGAAGACGGCCATCGCGACTTCGAAAATGGTGAAACCGCGCGTGCGCTCGAGCCAGGGGTTGCGCATGACTAGGGGAGGCGTTGATACGTTTCGCCGCAATAAACCAAGGTATCGCGATCGCGTGCTTCGATCACGCCACCCGGTTGATGGGTGACCAGGCAAAGTGTGGTGTCGAGCCGGCCCAGGCGGTAGGTGTCGTAAATCACGCTGGGTGCGACCTGGGAGTTGAGCTCAAACAGCTTGATCGCGCCGTCGTCCATCACGGCGATTCCGTGCTGTCCCGGTTCACTGCCGGTCATGTACACGCCCACGAGCGTCGAGCCGGCCTGGGTACGTTCGGCGGAATCGGTGATCAGAGTGTAGGGCACCGGTTCTTTTTGGCTGAAAGTTAAAAATCCGACGGCGAGCACGCCGAGCCCAAGCAGAATCGCCACGGCCGCGAGCAGGACCGGCGGTTTTTTCGGAGCAACGGGTGGTGGAACGTACTCGATGGTCTCCGCTGGTTTTTCCCGGCTTCCGGCGAAAGGCACGGTGGTCGTCCGGGCGCTGGCGGCCGAGCCGTCCAGTTCCGCGATGATTTCGGCCGGAGTGAGTTTGTACGCGGGCTCCGCGGTATTCCGGACATTGTAGAGCAGGAGATTTTTCCGGTCGTTGCGGATGAGATATTTTTCGCGCCGCGCCTCGACCAGGATTTCCGGCTCGGCTTCCAGATTTTGCAACGGGTCCAGTTCCCGAAACGCCTCGAGCAACGCGATGAGCTGGTCGGTGGTGAGCTTGCCCAAGGACAGGCGGCCTTGGTCCGGCACGGCGGTCCGCGCATCGGCGTCGAGGTTGACGAGCGTGACGTTGAAAATTGGCGGCGCCATTTAGAGCTTTACGAGGTAAACCGGCCAGCCGTTGAACCCCGTGCGAAAATTGCCGGTGGCAAGATTCCCGTCGTCGATCTGCCCGTCGATATAAAGCAGGTCAGCGGCGGAAACCTCCAGCGGCTGGTTCGGTGGAAAGGCGGTGACCCGGAGAGTTCCCGCCTCAAGCGCTTTACCCTCCGCGGGAGTCGGGGACGGGGCACCCCAGCTGTAATTTCCGCCCAAAGGCGTGGGTTTGAGCCAGTTCGTTTCCTGAAGAGAGCGTTCCATGCCCGCCGGGATGACGACGGCGCCGTTGTTTCCCGCCGGCCATTTACCCTGTTTTTGGCGATAGCCGTGGAAGGCGGTGGAAAAGGTCCGCAGATCCTCGACGAAGCGATCGCAACGCGCCCGTTGCCGGATTTGCCCGACCCACCATCCGGCGAGGATGGCGGCAAACACGCAGCTGAGCAGGACGAGGGACACCTCGATGAGGGTAAACCCCCGGCGCTGGTGCCATGGGGGCAATGCGGTGCTGGAATCGATAATCATCGGGGATATGTGCTCTTCTCGCCTCAGCGCATGCTGATGAGAAGAAAGCCCGGAGGATGATAACCGGGTAACGGCAAAGATGCCATAGGACGTTCAGCCCACGAATGTTGGCTGTGCCCTGATTTCAGAATTACGCCTGCGGGTAGGGCGGCGATTCCACTCGCCGCCGGGAACGTCCTCAGGCCCGGCGCTGACCCGCCGTCGCCAAGCCTATGGCGGGCAAGGCGGCTCGCCACTCCATAGTCTTGGCGAAGGAGGGAGTCCGCGCCCTACCACGCCTGTGTTATTCTGAAATTAGGACACCACCCAACTTTTTTCACCCTTGACTCTCCGGCGGGCGTTTGAGTCTTTGACCGACTTCCAATCTCTTTAAGCCCATGGCCAACACCAAATCTGCCATTAAAGCCGCTCGCAAAGCCGTGCGTCTTACCTCCCGTAACCAGGCCGTCAAAACCCGTCTGAAGACTCTTCACAAGAAGATGGAGGCTGCCATTGCCGCCAAGGACACGGCCGCAACCAAGACCGCGGCCAGCGCTTATGCGTCCGCGATGGACAAGGCGACGAAGTCCGGCGTGGTGCACAGGAATGCCGCCTCCCGCGCCAAGGCGCACGTGGCCAAGTACGTTTTCGCGAAGAAATAATCGTTTCTTAGCTCGTTTTTTTTAACCCCCGCGGGCCTTGGGCTCGCGGGGGTTTTGTTTTTCCGAATCCGGCGGTGTGGGGATGGTTCCCCTAATTTGGGTCACACGAAGGCACGAAGCTCACGAAGGAAATTCATCGCTTCGTGGCTTCGTGCGAGAATCCCTTCCCTCTTCTCTGCCGGGCAGGAACGATTCGGACATCGATCGGCGGAAATCAGGGCACGACCCGGTGTTCGATAGGATTTGTGCTCTCGCGCCTCCTTTCTGTTGAATCGGTGTTCCTGTGGTTTCTCCGTCAGCAGCCAACGTCCGCCGCCATTTTCTTTCCTGGGATCAACCGTTGTTACCCCAAGCCGTGGCTTTTCTGGCCGCGGGCTGGACGGGCGGTTCGCCACTGGATCTTTCCGGAATTCTGGTCGTCGTCCCCACGCGTCAATCAGGCCGGCGGTTGCGCGAGGCAGTGGCGGCGTACGCGGCCAGGCACGCGCAGGCGGCTTTTCCACCGCGCGTGTTGACGCCCGATCGCTTGATTGCGCCCGACGCGGTCGCTGGCACAGCGACCCGCCTGGAGTCGCTCCTGGCCTGGACGGACGTTTTTCGCGGTCTCGATCTCGACGCGTTCCGGCAGGTTTTCCCGGTCGATCCGCCCGCCCGCAATTTCACCTGGGCGTTGCGACTCGCGCAGGAATTCGGGCGGCTGCAAGGTACATTGGCGGAGACGGGATTGCTGCTGGCGGATGTGCCGGCAAAAGCCGGCGCCGATTTTCCGGAGGCAGAGCGCTGGCAGCAGATGGCCGGACTGGAGCAATTGCATGCCGCCAGGCTCCGCGCGCTGAAGTTGCGCGATGTTCAGGCGGCCAGGCTGAGGCTCGCGGCGGCGCCGATTTTGCCGGCGGGGGTCCAACGCATTGTCCTGCTCAGCACGCCCGATCCGCTACCCCTCGCTTTGCAGGCCGTGGCGGTTCATGCGCGCACCGTGCCGGTTGACGTGGTGGTTTTTGCCCCGACGGGGGAAGCTGCCGCCTTCGATGCCTGGGGGCGTCCGGTGGTCGAAGCGTGGACCGAGCGGGTGCTCGGGCTGCCGGAATTCGAACGCCGGGTGCAACTTTGTGCCGATCCGGCTGAACAGGCCAGGCGCGTCGTGGCGCTGGCCGGCAGCTATGGGGCAGCGGAGGGAGTGCTCGCGGTGGGCGTGGCGGATCCCGAGATCCTGCCCTTGCTTGAAACCGGCCTGCGGCATGCCGGCTTGGTGGGATTCAATCCCGATGGGCGTTCGCGCCGGGGCGACCGGCTTTTCCAATTGCTCGGTGCGCTGGCCGGTTTGGCGCGGGAAGATTCCTTCACCGCGCTCAAGATCCTCGCACGGTGTCCGGATTTCCTCGAGTTTCTGCGGACCCGGCTCGGCCCGCGCTTTTCCGCGGCGGAGTTTCTGGCGAGCCTGGATCGGGTGCACAGCGGGCACCTGCCGCCGGATTTGGCGGAAGTGCGCCGTCATCTTCCGGGCAGCGCGGAGCTGGCGGTCGTGGCCGAGCTGCGGACGGTCTTGACGACGGGGGTGTTTCCGGAAAACGCGGCGGCAGCGCTGGGAATGATTTTCGCCGGGCGCCGTTTTGAACTCGTCCGCCCGGCGGAGGCGTTGACCGCCGAGGCCGCCGAGGTTTGGACGGAGGTCATGCGCGAGATCAAGTCAGCCACGGCTTGGTTTGAAGACGTGACGGTGGCCGAATGGTGGGATGTGGCGCTGCGGCTTTATGGTGAAAGCACCCGCTCCGACGAAAAAGCGGCGGGCGCCGTCGAACTGCAAGGGTGGCTCGAACTCCTGTGGGAGGATGCGCCGCATCTGGTCGTCGCCGGCCTGAATGATGGAACGGTGCCCGATGCGGTCGTGGGCGATCCGTTTCTGCCCGAATCGTTGCGCGAGCGGCTGGGTTTGAAAACCAATGCGGCGCGTTTCGCCCGCGACGCCTATCTGTTGCAAGCCCTGGCGGTGTGCCGGGCGCAGGCCGGCCGGCTCGACCTGTTGCTGGGCAAGACCTCCGGGGCGGGCGATCCCTTGCGCCCATCGCGACTGTTGCTGCGTTGCGCTGACGCGGAGTTGCCGCGCCGGGTTGAATTTCTTTTTCGTCCGGTGGAATCGGCGCGGGACAATCCGCCGTGGCGCCGGGCGTGGCCTCTGGGGCCCGCCCGCGTGGCGGCTCCCGGGCGGGTGGCGGTGACGGCACTGCGCGCATGGCTCGACTGTCCCTTCCGCTTTTATCTTGCCCGGGTCCTGCGCATGGAGGTGGTCGACCCGGCCAAGACTGAGCTCGATGCGCTGGATTTCGGGACGCTCTGTCATGCCGCGCTGGAGGCAATGGGGAGCGACCCGGGTTTGCGGGACTGCACCGACGCCAAAACGCTCCGGGAATTTCTGCTCGCCGGACTGGAGGCCGAGATGGCGAAGCGCTTTGGCCCGGTGCTGACGCTGCCGCTCATCGTGCAGCTCGAATCCGCGCGCCAGCGGCTTTCGCGGGCGGCCGAAGTGCAGGCGCAGACGCGCGCCGAGGGGTGGGTGATTGTGGCGGTCGAGCGGAAAATCGAACTCGAGGTCGGAGGGCTGGTGGTGAGCGGCAAGATCGACCGGATTGACCGCCATGAACACACGGGAGCGATCCGGGTGCTCGATTACAAAACGTCCGACCAGCCGGCGCAGCCGGCCGATGCGCATGTACGTCTGACACGCCGGGACGAGACGGCGCGGGAATTTGCCCGATTCATCGGGGAGGATGGGCGGGAGCAGGGGTGGCGCGATTTGCAGCTCCCTCTTTATTTGCGGGCGCTGGCGGCGGAATTTCCCGGCGGGATCACCGCGGGTTATTTTAATTTGCCGAAGGCGTCGACCGAGACGGGCATTGCCCTGTGGGACGGTTACACGCCCGAACTGGCCGCAGCCGCCTGGCGCTGTGTCGAAGGCGTGGTGGGCGCGATTCGCGCCGGCGAATTCTGGCCGCCGAATGAAAATGTCCGCCCGGAGTACGACGATTTCTCCCGCCTGTTTCATCACGGCGCGGCCGCGAGCGTGGCCTGGCAGGAGGCTGGGCCATGAACTCCATCGGGCATGTGATGATCCTGGCCTCCGCGGGATCAGGAAAGACCTATGCGCTGACGAATCGTTTTGTGCGGCTGCTGGCGCTTGGCGCGAAGCCCGAGCGGATCGTGGCGCTGACTTTCACGCGCAAGGCCGCGGGGGAATTTTTTGACGGGATCCTCAGCAAGCTGGCCCGTGCGGCCAGCGATCCGGCATATGCCGCGCAACTGGCCGGGGAAATCGAAGTGCCGGCGCACGGAGCGGCGGATTTTTTGAAGATGCTGCGCACGGTGGCGGATTCCATGCACCGCCTGCGGCTCGGCACCTTTGACGGCTTCTTCGCGCGGATTGCGCGCACCTTTCCCCTCGAACTCGGCCTGGCGGGGGAATTCGAAATTCTGCAGGAGCACGGCGCGCGGATGGAACGCGGGCGCGTGCTCCGGCGGATGTTCGAGCGCGCCGGCGAGCTGGCTGACGCGCAACGCGAGTTCATCGAGGCGTTCAAGCGCGCGACATTTGGTGCGGATGAAAAACGCCTGGGCGCCCAGCTCGATCAGTTCATCGACCGGCATCAGGAAATTTTTCTCGGCGCGCCCGATCGCCACCACTGGGGCAATTCCGGGCACATCTGGCCGGCGGGGAGCGAATGGTTTGCGGCGATCCCACAGCGGGAGGCGGCGATTCAGGCGCTGCGCACCGCGCTGCTGCACGCCGACCTGAACGAAAAACAGCGTGCCCGCTGGGAGGCGTTTTTCGTGGAGCTGTCGGTCTGGCTGCCGGGCGCGCCGATGGGCGATGCACTGGACTATTTATTCAAAAACGCGCTCAAGGCGTGGCCTGAACTGGTGGAAATCATGGTCGAGCGGAAGAAGCACGCGCTGCCGCCGGCCGCGAGCCAGGCGTTGCGGCAGCTCCTGCAGGCGGTGATTGGAGCGGAACTCGAGCGACGCCTGGAAATGACCCGGGGCATCCATGCCGTGCTCAGCGGTTACGAAGCGGTGTATCACGATGCCGTGCGCCGGGCCGGCCGGCTCACCTTCGGCGATGTGCAGCGGCTGCTGCTGCCGGGCGAAGGCGGTGCCCGCACGTTGTCGCAGGAAGCGGACGACGAGCGCCGGCTGCTGATCGATTTCCGGCTCGATGCCGAGACCGACCACTGGTTGCTCGATGAATTCCAGGACACCAGTTTTGGCCAGTGGCTGGTGTTGAAAAACCTGATCGATGAGGCCGTGCAGGATCCCACCGGAGCGCGGAGCTTTTTTTATGTGGGCGATGTGAAGCAGGCGATCTTCGCCTGGCGGGAAGGCGACCCGCGGCTCTTCCGCGAGATTTTCGACCATTACAACGAGGCCCGCCCGGGAGTGATCGCGGAGCAGCATTTGGTGAAATCCTGGCGCTCGGGTCCGCCGGTGATTGCGATGGTCAACGCCGTGTTTGGCGACGGCCCGGTGATCACGGAGTTGTTTCCCGGCGAGGCCTCGGCGGCGTGGAATCGCGAATGGCTCGACCATGAGTCGGCCAAGCCGCAGCTCGGTGGGCAGGCCGCGTTGCTCTACGCCGAGGATGAAGAGACCCGCTTTGCCACGGCCCTGCAGATTTTACACGAGATCGAGCCGCTCGAGCGCGGCTTGTCGTGTGCACTGCTCGTGCAGAAAAACGAGACGGCGACGAAACTGGCTGACTATCTGCGGCGCGAGGGCGGACTGCCGGCGGTGGCGGAATCGGATTTGCATGTTTGCACGGACAACCCGCTCGGGGCCGCGCTGCTCGCGTTGGTGAAGGCCGCAGCGCATCCGGGCGATACCCTCGCGCAACAACACCTCGCGATGACCCCGCTCGGCGGATTACTGCAGGCGGAGGGCTTGACCGAGCCCGAAGCGCTCACGCGAATCGTGCTCGGGCAAATCCACGCGGAGGGTTTTGAACGGACGATGGATGCCTGGCTGCGTCGCCTGGAGCCGCGCTTGGCACCGGATGATGCGTTCAGTCGGGAGCGGGCGCGGCAGTTCACGGCTGCGGCCGCGCAGTTCGATGCCTCGGGCAGCCGCGAGGTGGCGGAGTTCATCGAGTTCATGGAACGGCATACGGTGCGCGAGACGGACTCGTCGGCGGTGGTGCGGGTGATGACCATCCACAAAGCGAAAGGACTGGGCTTCGATCTCGTGATTCTTCCGGATCTGGAAGGAACGAAACTCGACGCGCGGCGCGACGGTCTGGCAGTTCAACGGTCGGCCAGTCGTGCGGTCGAGTGGGTGTTCGACTTGCCTGGGAAACTTTTCGCGGAGCAAGACGCAGTGCTGGCTGCGCATATGCGGTCGGCGGAGGCCGCGGCCTGTTATGAAAATTTGTCGTTGCTCTATGTGGCGATGACGCGGGCGAAACGGGCGATGTATCTCATCGTCAGGCCGCCGGGCAAATCGACCTCGAGGAATTTCCCCAAGTTGCTCACTGAAGCATTGAGCGAGGAAAACGTCACGGTGCGGGTGGGGAAGCGGGAACTGGCGGGGGCCTTTGCCGAAGGGGACGCCGACTGGCATTTGCAGATCCCGGCCGCAACGGCGGTTCCTAAGGTTGGCTCGGAAATGGTTAGGTTGGATTCCGGCGTGAGTCCCGGATCGCCGCGCCTGCCCTCGCGCCAGCCATCGACGGAGAGAGCCGGAGTGGTCAATGCGGTGCAGGCATTTTCCCTGGAAGGGCGGGGTGCATCCGATTTTGGCACAGCGGTGCATGCGCTGTTTGCCGAGGTGGAGTGGGCGGATCAGCAGGAGGCGGGAAAAAAAGCGGCACTCTGGCGGGCGCGGGGCATAACCGGGGCAGCGATGGATGAGGTCCTCGCGTGTTTGCGGGCGCCGGAGCTGGCGTCCATTTGGGAGAAGCCGGCGGATGGCAGGAAAGGAGAGGTGTGGCGCGAGCGAGCGTTTGAAGTGGTTCTCGACAGCACCTGGGTGACGGGCGTCTTCGATCGGGTCGTGGTGGAGCGTGACGCGAACGGACGGGTGCTGCAGGCGACGGTGTTCGATTTCAAGACGGACCGGGTGGCAGATGAGGCCGAGATTGCCGCTGTGGCAGAGCGTTATGCCGGGCAATTAAACGTCTATCGCCGGGTGGCGGCGGTGCTCACGGGCCTGCCGGTCGCGGCCGTGAATTGTGAACTTGTGCTCACGCGGCGGCGGCGGTGGATCACGGTGCCGCTGGCCGGCCATTAAATTCTGTCTTTACAGCGCGGCGCTCGGGCAGCACGGTGCGCTTTCACCAATTCTTCTGCACCATGGGCAATCTGAAAAAGAAACGTCGTCTGAAAATGAACAAGCACAAGCGCCGGAAGCGCTTGAAATCAAACCGCCACAAGAAGCGTACGTGGCAGAAGTGAGCTACGCGCTCACGACGAAGCGGACTTTTTCCCGCTGATCGATCGCAACCCGCCGCCAATCGCGGCGGGTTTTGTTTATATCCGCCGGGAGTGGGCGGGCTGGCTTCAGCGGGCGCGGGTCACTTTGTACCCGCGGGTCCGCAGCAGCTCGATCACACTTTTTGGCCCGATCAGATGCGCCACGCCGATGGCCGTAAACGCTCCGCCTGCCCGCAAATAGGGCACGAGCCTGTCCGCCATGAGCCGATTGCGGCGGTAGAGCAGCGGATCGGCCAAAGCACGCATGGGTGCTGATTTGGCGAATCCTTCCTGCACAACCGCCAGCACGGCCTGTTCGTTGCCGCTCGCGTAGGCCGCGAGCAGCTTGCCTTGGCTGGGACGGCCGGAATCAGATTCATCCAAGGCGTCCTTGAGCGCTGCGATGGCGTGCGGCTCGGGCAGGTGTTCGAACACACCCATTTGTTCATCAATGGTTTCCAGCGCACTGATCTTGAGCGACCGGCTCTTCGCGCGTTGGTAGAGCTGCCCATCAACGGTGGCATCGGGATCGAATTCGATGGGGGAGGAAAAGAGCAATGCCGCCATGCC
>CAMAPG010000111.1 GCA_945859965.1 Opitutus sp. GAS368
ACAGGCCGCCGATCCACCAGCGCAGCCCCTGGATGGGACGGAGCCGGCGGGGCGGGACGGGGCCGGGGGTAGGCGCCACGGCCTCAGACTTTTTCCGGGACCACGTAGCCCGCGCGGTAGTTGCGCGTCAGCATCGCGTCGGCTTTGGCGTTGCCGACAAAACGCTCCGCCTTGCGGTCCACCGTGAGCGGCTCGCCGTAGATCAACTGACTTTTCGTGAGATCGACCTTGTTGGCCGCGAGGTGCTGCAACATCCGCGCACAGGCGTCGGCCGAGGCCTTGTTGCCTTTGATTTTTTCGCGGATCTCTTCCTGCGGCATCTCCTGGCCGAGGCGGTGGGAGATGTTGCCAAGATGGCAGAGAGCACTGGAAACATGGCCTTCGTCGATGTCCGCCGTGAGTTCGCTGGATTTCCGGCTGCGGATGGCCGCCACGAAATTTTCCTGGTGATTCAGATAGCGGCCCTCGAATTTCTTAAGGACCAACCCCGACGGGTCGTAGGCGGTGATGCTGCCATCGCTCACCACGACAAACCCGCCTTCGCAGTGGATGACATTGCCCACCGACGCGCCGAGGTAGGTATCCATCGATTCGGTCCCGGCATTCGCGGGCAGCCCGCGCACTTCGAAGAGCAGCGCGGCGTGGCCGTAATCGTGATGCACGAACTGCGTGTTCGGGGTCGTGGCGTCATCGACATACCCGACGCGGCCACCGACGCTCATCACGTGGGCCGAGAGTTGTTTCTCGTTCAGGAACCAGCGGGCGATGTCCATCTGGTGGATGCCCTGGTTGCCGATGTCGCCATTGCCGGTGTTCCACACCCAGTGCCAGTCGTAGTGCAGCGACTTGCGCGTGAGCGGCTCCAGCTCCGCCGGACCCGTCCAGAGATCGTAATCGAGACCCTCCGGGATCGGTTGCACGCCGGTGACATGCCCGATGCTCGGCCGGCGTTTGTAACACAGACCGCGGGCCAGCGTGACTTTGCCGAGATTGCCGGCATGCACCCATGCCACGGCGCTTTGCAGGGCGGTGTTGGAACGGTTCTGCGTTCCGCTCTGGACAATGCGGTTGTACTTGCGCGCGGCTTCCACCGCCTTGCGGCCTTCCCACACATTGTGCGAGACCGGCTTTTCGACATAGACGTCCTTGCCCGCCTGGCAGCTCCAGATCGTGATCAGCGAATGCCAGTGATTCGGCGTCGCCGTGGAAATGGCGTCGACTTCATTGCTCTCGAGCAGCTTGCGGACGTCCGTGTACGTTTTGACGGGATGCCCGAGGTCCTTGAGTTTCTGCGCTTCGCGCGCGAGCACTGCGGGATCCACGTCGCAGAGCGCGACGATGCGGGCGCCTTTGACTTTCAGGATGTCGGCAATGTGCGCCTTGCCCCGGCCATTGAAGCCGACGACGGCGTAACGGATGTCACCGTTCGCGCCCTGCGTCTGTGCCCATGATTTGGGCGACAAGCCGTACGCGGTGGCGGCGATGACCGAGGTTTTGAGGAAGGTGCGACGATCGAGGTTTTTCATGGGGTAAGGATTGGGGGTGGAAAAATCAGCGGAGGGGAAATCAGGGCGCCTTCCAATTCAGGACGGCTTTGGCGGTGTCGCGATACAGGTCCTTCAAGACGAGCGCCGGAAGATCCAAGCCGGAGTAGCGCCATCCCACCCGGCCGGGCATGTACTCATCGTCCGTCTCGAGCAATCGCCACCAGGCCTGAAACATCCGTGGCTCGCGGCCCATGTCGGTGCCGAACAGCACGCGGTGGCGGTACTTGGTCAGAAATTTGACGGCCGCACGCGGCGTGCGCCCGATCTCGTAGTCGCGCGCCGAGAGATCCAGGTACATGTTCGGATACTGCTCCATCACCTGGCTCAGCGCGGCGAGGTCGTTTCCCTGGTTGCCGAGATGGCAGACGATGAACGTGGTCCGGGGATTCTTCGCCAGCACGCGGTTGCGCATCGCGAGCAATTCCTCGTAGGACGGCACATCCTTGCCGAACTGATTATAATGCTGAAAGTCGGCCGTGCGTTCCTGGTACACATCCAGCGGCTGCCAGTTCGAGGGATGATCGCTGGCGTGGAAGACCACCGGGATTTTCAGCTCGGCACAGCGCTGCCAGAAAAGCATCAGCCGCGGATCGTCTGCGTGCAGACGTCGATTCCGCGGTTCGCCGCCTTTGCCGAAGCCCCAGCCTTTTTCGGAAATCTCGCCAACCCCGCGCGCGCCCTGGCGGTAGCAGCGTTCCAATTCTGCGGCCGCGCGCACCGGATAATCGGGCTGGTCGATCCCGGCGGTGAGCAAGCCGCAGTACAGTTGGAAGCGGGTCGGATATTTTTTGAGATACAGCTCCGCCAACCGGTCGAACGATTCGCCGGTGGCCCCGGTCAGGACGACTGACAGTTCGATTCCCACCGCATCCATCGTCTTCACCCACTCCGCCACCTCCTCAGGCGTCTTCGCCAGAATGTGCGTGTGGACGTCGATCGCCGGGTATTTTGCTTTCTCGACCCGCGTCTCTGCCGAGACCACGGACGATTTGGGGGCGAAATCCTTGAGCAGGATCGCATCCATTGGACCCGGGATGGGATTCACACCCGGTCCGCCCCAGGCGCCATAACGCAGCTCCTGCCACTCCGGGCCGCCGACCGGCGCGGCGGCGAAAGCCGAACCGGCGGCAACGACCGCGACTGCGAACCAGGCCGGAGGACGCCACATAAATTCCGTTGGCTGAACCGCGGATTATTTCTTGCTGATAAATTTCTTGTACAGCCCCGCGATGTCCGCGGCGCGCACGTCGCCCGGGTGAATCACGACGCGATAGTAGAAATGCAGCGTTTTCCCCGCGAGGAGGGTCAGGCTGCCGTCCTTGGTCTTGTCGTTTTCGAAATCGTGTACCCCGACAATGTTCGCGGCGAACAAGCCGTACGCGCGCGAATGCCAGTAGGTGGGATAACGCGGATTGGAGGGATGATCCATGATCGCCACGCCCACGGTCTTGCCGTCCACGGGGCCGGAGTAGTCGACCCACGGGGAGCGCTTGCCCCAGACATTCTTTTCCGTTTCCGCACCCTCGGCACTCACCATCTTGCCGCCGAGGCCCTTGGCCTCCGAGATCGACGTCGCGAGGCGGATGCCGAACGTGCCTTCCTTGGTGTCGCCAAATTTCAATTTCTCGAGCGCGGTGATCTCGATTTCGAAGTCAATCACGCGCAGCTGGGGCTCCGAATAAAAGATCCAGGTGCGCGACTCGGTCATGATCGCCTTGCCCTGGGGATCGAGGCCATCGAAGACGGCCTGGATCGTGCCCGTCTTCCGGCCGCCCTTGGTTTCGATCACTTTTTTGAGGACCATTTTACCATTATTCGTCGCGGTGCTCGTGGGCTCCGTCGCCCAGAAATTGACGCCATTGACGTCGCCAAAGGAGAAAAACATCCCGCGGTGATGCGGATGGTCCTTGGTTTCCCCCGCGACTTTCTCCTGCACCAGCGGACGGGTTACCACCGCACCCGTGGCGGTGCGGAGCGGATAGAGATACGGCTTGTTTCCGTCCGGCGCGAGATAGAGGACGGTGAAAGGCTTGTCGTCGATCTCGACGGAAATCTCGTGCGGCTGGGACGTGAACTTAACGTCGGCGGTCAACGACAGCGCGGAAATCAGCAACAGGACAAAGGAGCCGCAGAACGTTTTCATGGGGGAGGATTCAGAGCGTGATAAATATTTCATGCTCTAAAAAAATATTTCACGACACCACGCGAGCCCGAAGCGAATCGAGCCGGTCGTCAATCCTCATTCGGTGTGTCCTGCGGATGCGAAGCCGGGCTTGGACCCTAGCACTAAGGAGCTTTCTGGGAATTCGTCCCTCCGCGTAGCGAAAGCCGTGAGGCTTTCGTCCGAGCCCGAAACGCTCACGCGTTTCGCTACGGGAATCCAAGGCAAGCGGCATTCCCCAAATCGCTTCTAGTCCTCGAACCCCACCCGACCCCGCCCTGACTTGTGTCGGGCCCGGTGTTTTTTATCTGCAAGCATGACCCGTTTTTGGCCGCGACTCTTCTGGCGGGTGCGCCGGCGTTCCTGTTCGCGCACATCCTGCACCATTTGGGCCGCCGTCCGGACGCGACTTTCGAGTTTTTCGCACAATTCGGTCCAGGCGAGGATGCGGTTAGCCGCCTGGGAGCGTTCGCGCTGGCAACGCACTTCCACGCCGGTCGGCCGGTGGTGCAAGCAGACGGTCGAGGAGGTCTTGTTGATTTTCTGGCCACCCGCCCCGGAACCGCGGATGAAGCGCTCCTCGACGTCGAGGCTCCGGGCTCCCACGGCCGCCAGACGGAGTTCAATTTCGCGGTTCATAGGTCAAACGAGGCCATTTCGGCCCAAAGCGTGCGGTCGTCCAGCCCGATTGCAACCGGGGGCCGGTCGGGTAGAATAAATCGCTCTCGTTCTTCGTAATCATTCTCTTTCTCTCTCCAGCAGAGAACGAAGAACGATTACGAGAAAGAGAACAATCCAAGGCATCAGCGGAGAAATTAGGACACTCCCCCCGTCGATTTGGGTTGGTAAAGCTCTCGGCGTTGGTTTTCTGAGGGAAACCCTTTCCGGTTTTCCGAGTCACACCACTCCCCTCAGATCCCTTTTTTTCCCATGATTACCGGTCCAGCTTGGTCTCAGAAACTTCGCGATGAAATTGGCAAGGCCGTGATTGGCCAGGACGCCGTCGTGGAACGGCTCCTCGTCGCCCTGCTCGCCAACGGCCACGTCCTCCTCGAGGGCATGCCCGGCCTGGCCAAAACGCTCCTCGTCCGGTCGGTCGGCACCGCCCTCGGCGTCCAGTTCGAGCGGATCCAGTTCACCCCCGATCTCCTGCCGAGCGATGTCGTCGGCACCATGATCTTCCAGCCGAAGACCGGCGAGTTCACCGCCCACCGCGGCCCGATCTTTGCCAACCTGGTGCTGGCCGACGAAATCAACCGCGCGCCGGCCAAGGTTCAGAGCGCGCTGCTCGAGGCCATGCAGGAGCGGCAGGTGACGATCGGCGGCCAGACCCACCTGTTGCCCAAGCCGTTTTTCGTCATGGCGACGCAAAACCCCGTGGAGCAGGAAGGCACGTATCCGCTGCCGGAAGCCCAAACCGACCGTTTTCTTTTCAAGTTGCTCGTCGACTATCCGACCGCCGAGGAGGAGTCCGCGATGATGCAGCGCTGGGGCCAGGTCACGAAGCAGCCGGCCTTGGTGGCGGCCTCGAGCGGCGAGGAATTGCTCGAACTTCGCACCGAGGTCGACCGCATGCACCTCTCCCCGGCCGTCCAGGGCTACATCCTCGCTCTGGTCCGCAGCACCCGCGCCCTGGCGGAGCCCGGTGCCAGCGCCAAGCGATACCTGACCTTCGGCGCCTCGCCCCGCGCCTCGCTCGCCCTTTACCAGGCCGGCCGCGCGCTCGCGTGGCTGCGCGGGCAGGATTACGTTTCCCCCGCCCTGATCCAGGAACTCGCCCCCGACGTGCTGCGCCACCGGGTCGGGCTTACGTATGAAGCGGAGGCGGAGGAAATCACCGCCGACAAGGTGATCGCCCAGGTGATCGAGAAAACCCCGGTCCCGGCCAAGACCTAGCCGGTTCCCCGTGCTCCCCGCCCGCGAGCGCCGTCGCAACCGGGCGGACTGACCGATCCGGATCGATCAGGAGCGCGATTTTTCAAGCATGCCCGCCGAAACCTCATCGCCTTCACCGCTTGCCCTCCTGCGCCAGCTGGAGTGGCGCGTGCGGCATGCGGTCGAGAACGTCCTGAGCGGCGAGTACCGCTCGGCCTTCCGTGGGCGCGGCATGGAATTCGACCAGGTCGTGAAATACGAATTCGGCGACGACGTGCGCGACATCGACTGGAACGTCACCGCCCGGCTGGGCGAGGCCTACCGGAAAAAATTTGTCGAGGAACGCGAAGTCACGCTGCTACTCGTGTTCGAGGATTCGCCGTCGCTGCAGTTCGGCTCGGGCGCGCAATCGAAACGCGAGGCCCTGCTCGAGCTCGCCGGGTTGGTGATGCTGCTGAGCGCCGTGAACCGGGACCGCGTGGGTTTCGTGCACGCCACGCCGGGCGGATACACCTTTCGCGAACCGGTCCGGGGTCGCGGGGCGATCCTCCATTCGGCGGCCACCTTGCTCGCGAAACCGCCTCCGCCGCTGGTTCGCGAGCCCGCCCTGATTCCCTGGCGGTTTCTCGCGCGGGCCGCCCCGAAGCACAGCGTGTTTCTCTGGCTCGGCGATTTTCCCCCGCGGGCCGAGCCCGAAGGCTGGGCCGTGCTGCAACGCCGTTACCAGACCATGGGCTTCCGGGTGGAGGACCCGTGGGAGCGGGCGCTGCCCACCGGCGAACCGCTGGCGGCGTACGATCCCGCGAGCGGCCGGCTCGTGACCCTCGACAATTCCAGCGCCCAGCGCGCCGCCCACGCCGCCTGGCGTGAGGAACGCGATGCGGCGTGGCGCACTTTTTTTCCTGACGCGCTCAGCCGCCTGGTGGTCGGGACCGATCAGAATCGCCTCGATGCCCTCGTGCGTTTTTTCCACGCCCGGATGCGAACCCGCGGAAAATAAGCGATGACCGCGATCGAAACGTTTTTTTCTTCGCCTCTCGCCGCCCTCAGCCGCGGGAACCTGATGCTGCACGATCCGCTCTGGCTCCTCGTGCTGCTGGTGCTCCCCGCGATCATCTGGCTGCGCGGGCATCGCGCGATGTCTGTTCTGCTCGTGCCCTTTGCCGCCGCCTGGCATCGCCCCACCCTCGCCAACCTGTCGCGATGGCCGGCCGGCCTGGCCTGCGTCGGGCTCGCGTTGCTCGTCAGCGCACTCGCACGTCCGCAGCGCGTCGAGGACAAGCGCGAGGTGCATTCGCAGGGTTACGACATCATGCTGTCGATCGACCTTTCCGGCTCGATGCTGGCCGAGGATTACGAACAGGGCGGCGAACGCATCAACCGGCTCCAGGCGATCAAGCCCGTGATCCAGGCCTTCATTAACAAGCGTTCCAACGACCGCATCGGCATCGTCGTCTTCTCCGGCCGCGCCTACACCCTCGCTCCCCTCACCTTCGACCACGACTGGCTCGCGCGGCAGACCGAGCGGCTCAAGATCGGCCTGATCGAGGACGGCACCGCGATCGGTGACGGTTTGGGCGTGGCGCTGACGCGACTCGAGCAGGCGAAGCACGACAGCGGCGGCCGGCGGCAGGGCGCCTTCGTGGTGTTGCTCACGGACGGCTCCAACAATCGCGGAGCCCTGTCCCCGCAACAAGCCACGGACATCGCCAAGTCGCGCGGCATCCCGGTTTACACCATCGGCGCCGGACGCGATGGAGTCGTGCCCTTTCCGGTCTTCGACGAGAAAGGCAACAAGATCGGCCTGCGTCGGGTGACCTCGGATCTGGACGAGACGGCGATCCGGCAGATCGCGAGCGAAACAGGCGGGCAGTTTTTCCGCGCGTTCGACACCGGCACGATCGAATCGGCATTCAAGGCGATCGATCGCGCGCAGAAAATCGAATTCAAGGCCAAGAGCTACCTGCTCACGACCGAGCTGTTCCACTGGCTCGCAATCCCCGGTGCGGTGCTGCTCTTGCTCGCCGGCCTGCTGGCCCGGCCGCTCTGGTACAACCGGACTCGCCCGCTCGCCGCCTCGGCCCCATGAGCTTCGCGTCGCCCATCTTCCTTTGGTTGTTGGTGATCCCGGTCGGACTGCTGGTCTGGGAACTCCTGCACCTGCGGCGCTCGGCTGCCAACAGTCATCCCAAGATCCTGCAGGCGGAGGCCGGTGCCCACTCGCTCACCCTGCGCACGCGCCCGGCTGCGAGCGTCACGGAAAAACCGCGCTTCTGGCTCTATCTCGGGCTTTCGCTCGGGCTCGTCGCGCTCGCCCGCCCGCAATGGGGACGCATTGAGGAACAGGTCTTCGACCAGTCGCGTGAAATCCTCATCGCCGTCGATCTCTCCCGCTCGATGCTCGCGCCCGACGTGAAACCGTCGCGCCTGGCCCGTGCAAAGCTGCTGATCGAATCGCTGCTGGGTCGGCTCGAAGGCGAGCGCGTCGGCCTGGTGGTTTTCTCCGGCACGGCTTTCTTGCAAAGCCCGCTCAGCGCCGATTATGAAATCCTGCGGGAATTCCTGCCGGCCCTCGGGCCCGACTACCTGCCTGAAGGCGGCACGAATTACCAGGCCCTGCTCGACACGACGCTGCAGGCCTTTGGCACCAGCAGTGCCGCCGATCGTTTTCTCATCGTCCTCAGCGACGGCGAAGCGACGGACACGGAGTGGAAACCCAGTCTGGAAGAGCTGAAGAAAAAAGGCATCCGGGTGATCGGGTTGGGCATCGGCACCTCCGGTGGCGCCATGATTCCCGATGGCAGCGGCGGTTTCGTGAAGGACGAACGCGGCGCAGTGGTGCTGTCGAAGTTGAAAAATTCCACCCTGCAGGAACTCGCGCAGGCCACGAATGGCGTTTATCGCGATGCCAGCGCGTGGCTGGACCTTCCGGCCCTCCTCCAAGCCACGGTCGAAGCGGGCCGCAAGGGCACGTTCACCGATAAAAACCAGATCCGGCTCGTGGAACGCTTTCAGTGGGCCCTGGCGCCCGCGCTTCTTTGCCTCCTGCTGAGTTTCTGGCGCGAATTCCCCGTGCGGCCCAAACCTCGCGAACTGGCGCTGACCTCCGCCGCGCCCGCGCGAAACCCCGCCACCGCCGGAGCGGTCGCCGCCGCCCTCGTGCTTCTCCTCCCGCTGCTTTTCACACTGCCAGCCTCCGTCCAGGCGGCCGCGGAAGGCGGCGATGCGCTGGTCGCACCGCTCTCGAAAGTCGTCGGGCGTTTGTCCGCGCAGGATTCCCATCAGGCCGCCGATTGGGCGGAGCTCGCCCGCACGACCCTGACGTATGGCCAGCACTTGCAAACGTCCCAGCAACCGGTGCCCGAAGGCACGGTGCGCGACGCGTTGTCCGCCGTGGATGCCGGCGAGGCGCTCGACGCCAATGCGGCGGACTGGCCCCAGCTGCACAAGGACCTCGAGGCCTTGCTCAAGCAATCCGAGCAGCAAAAACAGCCGCCGCCCCCGCAGGACAAGAGGGATGAGAAAAAGCCGGAGCAAAACCAATCCGATCAGAACAAGCAGGATCAACAGAAACAGGACCAGCAGCAGAAACAGGACGACCAGCAAAAGCAGGACCAGTCCGGGAAGGACGGGAAGCCCGGGCAGCCGCCGGAAAAATCCCCGCAGTCATCCGA
>CAMAPG010000112.1 GCA_945859965.1 Opitutus sp. GAS368
CGAGTCGGTGCCCTGGCGGTCGGGGGGAGTGTCAAAATCGAAGGTCATGGGTTTGAGCGAAACGCAGCCAACCACGGAACGGGCGGGGGAGCACGGATTTTTTCCGATTATGACGCGCCGCGATATGGAATGGGTAATCGTAACCCATCCGCCGCCCACCGAGAGCCGTTTTTTCCCACGAGGTTTTGGCGCGGAATAACTAAGCGGCGACCCAGGCGGCACTTGGCCAAGAAACGCGTCCGGCACTCGTCGTGCATAAGCTGGCGCAGAACTGATTCATTCACATTCAACCCAACCAACTATCATGAGATTCGTTCGTTATTATCAAACTGCCCGTCAGCGTTCGCCGTGGTCCGGCCTCGAAAACGAAATCGACCGCCTGTTCCAGTCCAGCTTGGCAGGTTTCGGATCGTCCCGCATTCCGGTCGATCTGCACGAGGACCAGAATAATGTCTATGTTCGTGCGGAACTGCCCGGCGTGAGCCGCGAGGCCATCACGGTGGAAGTGGTCGATGGCGATCTTAACCTTTCGGCCGTGCGCAAAACGCCCGCGACCGAGGGGAAAGCCGAGGAAACCTCCGCCACCTTGAGTCGCTCGATTCAATTGCCGGTGGACGTGCAGACCGATGCGGTTTCGGCCGTCTATGAAAATGGTGTCCTCACCGTCACCCTGCCGAAGCGCGAGGAAGCGAAGCCGCGCAAGGTGAACGTTGCGGTCAAATAACCGCCGCCTGTTCCAACCTGCTAATCACACCTACAATAAACTTAAGGAATTTATTTATCATGAGCCTCGAAAGCACACTCACTCAACCGGAAGCCAGCCAATGCGCCTGCGACGTTCGTTCCACGGTGAAACCCGTGTTCAACGTCAGGGAACGGGAGGATGCGTATGATCTGACCGTGCTCCTGCCCGGAGTCGCGAAGGATGGCGTGGAAATCACAGCCGAAGACGACAGTCTCGTTGTCCGCGGTCGACGCAGCGAAAAAACCGCCGCCGGACTGACCCCGCTTTATCGCGAGTCATTCGACGCGGATTTCGAACTCACACTTACGCACGAAAAGGCGTTCGACGTCGACAAGGTCGCCGCTGAACTCCGCGACGGCGTCTTGCGGATCACTCTGCCCAAAACGGAGGCCCTGAAGCCGCGGAAGATTTCCGTCAGCTAGAGCCGGAAAGGTTATTGGTTAGGATAAGACTAAGGCGGACCTCATTGCCGGGGGTCCGCCTTATTGCTTCGTAGCCCGCGCAGTCGAGCGGATGTTTTTTGCGTTCTGGCGGGAAAAAGCGGACGGTTTGTGGCATGCGCACGTCCGTCGATCTTTCCGGTCTTTCCGGTCCGGTGCTGCTGTTCGATGGCGAGTGCGGCCTTTGTCAGCGCGTGGTGCGCTGGCTGTTGCGGCTCGACCGCCGGGGGAGCTTGCGATTTGCGCCCCTGCAGGGACCGACCGCGCAAGCCTACCTCCGGCGGCACTGCTTGGACCCGGTGAATTTTGACAGCCTCGTCTTCATTCCCGAGTGGCGGCACCGTGCCCGTCCGGAATTCCTGCTGCGCACGGATGCCGTGATCGCGGCACTGAAAACGTGCGGAGGGCCGGCGCGGCTCCTGGCGGGGTTCGGATTTTTCCCGAGAAGGGTGCGCGATGCGGCCTATGCGCTCGTGGCGCGTTGGCGGCATCGCTTATTTGGCCGCGGTCGCCTTGACCCGGCGGTGAAAAAAGCCTGGGCGGAACGGTTTATCGACTGAACCGTCGCCGGGATTATTTCTTCGCCGGGGCGTCGGGATTTTTCAGCAGGACGGACATCAAAATCGACGTGGTCAGCACGCCGCCGATCACGCCCAGCGAAGTGCCGGTCGTGATGTTGACCCAATGCTCGATGAGCATCTTGACGCCGATAAAGACGAGGATCGCGGCCAGGCCGATCTTGAGGAAACGGAAAAGCTGCATGATGCCGCTGAGCGCGAAATAGAGCGAACGCAGCCCGAGAATGGCGAAAATATTGGAAGTCAGGGCCACAAAGGCGTCCTTCGTGATCGCCAGGACCGCCGGGAGCGAGTCGAGCGCGAAGACCACATCCGTGGTTTCGATCACCAGCAGCACGATGAACAGGGGGGTCGCCATCCGCCGGCCCTCGTGGTGCGTGAAAAAATGGCCGTGGTCGTCGCGCGGCGCGACGGGATAAAACCGCCGGAAAAGCCGGACGACAAAATTGTGGTCGGGATCGAGGTCCACCTCGCTCTTGCTGGGCAACGCCATCTTCACGCCGGTGTAGATGAGGAAGGCCCCGAAGACGTAGAGCACCCAGTGGAAACGCTGGATGACGCTGACACCGACGAGAATGAAGATGCCTCGCATCAGCACGGCGCCGATAATTCCCCAGAAAAGCACGCGGTGCTGGTGGCGCGGCGCGACCTTGAAATAAGCGAAAACGAGGATGAACACGAAGACGTTATCCACGCTGAGGCACAGCTCGATCAGGTACGCGGCAAGGAACTGCTGCCCCAGCTCGGCTCCGCGCCACCACCACAACCCACCGTTGAAGATCATCGCGAGGGTGAACCAGACGCCGCACCAGATGAGGGCCTCGCGCATCTTCACCTCGTGGGAGTCGCGCTGGAAGACGCCGAGATCCAGCGCCAGCATCGCGGCGATAAAAACAAAGAAAGCGCCCCAGGCCCACAGGGGAAGGGCGGCGGTGAACGCGAGGGGCGGGAAGAGCATTTGCATCGGCCGCGGAGCATGGTGGGCACAACCGACCTCGGGCAAGTGGGGAGTAAGCGGATGGAATTGCTCTTCGTCTTTCCAGCCTTGGCAGGGGCTACTGCAGTTGGCCACCGGCGATGCGACCATTGCGCCACGCGCGACATGAAGCGGACGACGGCCGTTCCGCCACGGCGTGCGCCTTTGACAAGGCCGCGTCCGGGGTTGATTTTCCAATCCATGAAACGCGTTTTTTCCTGTTGGTTCTGCGGGTTGGCCTTGGTTTTGGCGCCTCTGGCGGCCGCTGCCGGGCAAGCCGCTGCACCGTCATCGGCCCACGATGCCACCACCACCAACGCAGTCGCGGCGGTCGCAACCGGGCAGGCCGAGGTCCGGCCTCCGGATTTTCTCGAACATATGGTGGATGCCGTGCTCAAGCTTTTTAACGTCCGGAATGACAATCAAAACACCACCAGCCACTACGTCATCAGTGCCTTATTGTTGGTGGGTGCTCTCTTGTTGCGGCGAATCGTAACCGGATTCATTTTCCACTATCTCAAGAAACTGGCTGCGAAAACGCAGACGACCCTCGACGACAAGTTGTTTCCGGCGCTGGAGGCCCCGGTGGCGACCTTCATCATGCTGGTGGGCCTTTTCGCAGCCCTCAAGGTGCTGAAACTGTCCGCGGCGACCGACGAGATCTTCGGCTATGCTTCCACGGTGGCGTTTTCGCTCGTCATCTTCTGGGGATTGTTGCGGGCGTTTGATGCGGTGCTCGACCATGCGCAGGAAATCGCCCTGAAAAGGAACCTCGGGGTGGCGGCGTTCATGCCGTGGATCAAAAAGACGCTGGTCACGATTTTTGTCGTGTTTGGAGTGCTCATGGTGGTGCAGAGCCTCGGCTTTGATGTGAAGGCACTGCTGGCCGGTCTCGGTTTGGGCGGTTTGGCCTTCGCACTCGCAGCCCAGGACACGCTGGCAAATGTCTTTGGCTCCATCGTGGTCGCCGTGGACCAGCCGTTCAAGCTCGGGGAGACCATCAAGATTGCCGGCAACATTGGCATGATCGAAGACATCGGCCTCCGCTCGACGAAAATCCGGCTGATCGACAAATCGCTCATGGTGATGCCCAACAAGATGGTTGCGGCGGAGGCGATCACCAATCTTGCCCGTTTCAACAGCCGCCGGGTCGAGCAGGTCATCGGGTTGACCTACGCCACCACCGCAGAGCAGATGGCCGATATTGTGGAGGAGTTCCGGCGGCTCCTGAGGGCCGAGGCGGAAATCGATCCTTCCTCGATCATCTGTTATTTTCGCGACTATAATTCATCCTCGCTCGACATCTGGATGGTCTTCGTGGTGACGGACCCCGATTTCCACAAGCACATGGCGTTGCGGCAGCAATTGAATCTGGCGATCATGCGGGCCGTGGCGGCGCGAGGACTGTCCTTTGCCTATCCGACCCAGACGCTCCACCTCGACGGCGATATTGCCCGACAGTTGGTGGAACGGAAAACCGGTGACCGTCCCGAATCCACCCCGGCCCAGCCTTCAAGCGGACCCTCGCGCGGGTATTGAACTTGGGTGGCATCACCGCTCCGCCGCGCCACGCTCAATCCAGCGTCTGCCGGTAGCGTTTGACCCCGATGGTCATGGCCACGAGGAGGAAAACTCCGAGCGGCCAGAGATGCGGGGCGATTTCCATCAGGCCGTTGCCCTTGAGCAGGATGCCGCGGACGATGCGGAGGAAATGCGTGTTGGGCAGGCAGGAGCCCACCCATTGCGCCCATTCGGGCATACCGCGGAAAGGAAACATGAAACCGGACAGCAGGATGGACGGGAGGAAGAAGAAAAACGCCATCTGCACGGCTTGGAGCTGGTTGCTCGCCAGGGTTGAAAACGTGATGCCGACCGCGAGATTGGCCGCGATGAACAGCAGCGCGACCGCATAGAGCAGGGGCAGGCTGCCCAACATCGGCACGCCGAAAATGAAATGCGCCGCGAGCAGGATCAGGGTGACCTGCACATAGCCCACGGCGATATAGGGCAGGATTTTTCCGACCATCACCTCGGTGGGTCGCACCGGAGTCGCGAGCAGGTTTTCCATGGTGCCGCGCTCGCGTTCGCGGGTGATCGCCAGGGCGGTGATGACCACCATCGTCATCGTGAGCACCACGCCCATCAGGCCGGGCACGACATTGTACTGGGTGATATTTTCCGGGTTATAGTGGGCGTGCACCTGCAGCTGGATCGCCCCGGATTTTGCCCGCAACCGAGCGAGCGGACCGGCGAGATCGCGATCCAGCACGCTGTCGGCGATGGCACGCACCGCGGAAAGTGCCGGGCCCGTGGCCGCCGGATCGGTGGCGTCGGCCTCGATGAGCAGTGTCGGTTTTTCCCCGCGAAGCAGCCGGCGGCTGAAGTCCTCCGGAATATTGATGACAAACTGCACGTCGCCGACCTGGAGCAGGCGGCGGGCTTCCTCCTCGGTGGCGGCTTCGCGCACGAAGGTGAAATAGCTGCTTTGCTTCAGGGCCGCGACCAGCGTGCGCGCAAAGGGGCCCTGGTCGGCGGCGCGGATCGCGGTCGGCAGATGCTTCGGGTCGGAATTGATCGCGAAGCCGAAGAGCAAAAGCTGCATCATCGGAATTCCGACCATCATACCAAACGTCACACGGTCGCGGCGCATCTGGATGAATTCCTTGAGCACGATGGCCCAGAGGCGATGAAAGGTGAAACGTTTCATCGGACGGGCCTTTCCCCATCAGGGGATAAAACCGGCGCGCGGGTGTCTGTGGGTTGCGCGCTCATGAGAAATTATCCTTCGCCCCGTCCATGAGGCTGATGAACACATCTTCGAGGCCGGGGTGGATCTGCGTCCATTGATGGCGGTCGTCGCGCACCGCCGCAATGGCCGCGGCCAGTTTCGGGGCATCGCGCCCGCTCACGTGCAGGGTATTGCCGAAGGCCACGATCTGCTCGGCACCGTTCCGTTCGCGCAAGGCGGAGGCGACCCGGGGCAGATCGGGGCCGCTGACACTCCAGGTCGTGAGATGCGCGGAGGCGATGACGTCGCCGACGGTGCCTTGCGCGAGGAGATGGCCGTAGGCGAGATAGGCCAGCCGGTGGCAGCGCTCGGCCTCGTCCATGTAATGGGTGGTGATGAGAACGGTGAGACCGCTCGCCGCCAGGCGGTGGATCTCATCCCAAAAATCGCGGCGGGCCTTTGGATCGACGCCGGCGGTCGGTTCATCGAGGAGCAACAGCTGAGGCTGGTGGATCAGGCAAGCGGCGAGGGCGAGCCGCTGCTTCCAGCCACCAGACAGTTGGCCGGCGAGCTGCCGGCTGCGGTTTTGCAGGCCGAGGCGCTCGAGGCTCTGCTGCACGGCGGCCGCACGATCGGGGATATCGTATATTCGCGCAATGAAATCGAGATTTTCGCGGATGGTGAGATCCTCGTAATAACTGAAACGCTGCGTCATGTAGCCGACGTGCCGTTTGATCTCCGCCTGCTGGCGCAACACATCGTAACCCAGGCAGGTGCCGCTGCCGGCATCTGGGGTGAGTAGGCCGCAGAGCATGCGGATGAACGTGGTCTTGCCGCTGCCATTCGGTCCGAGAAAACCGTAGATTTCACCGCGGCGGACCTGGAGATCGATCGCATCGACGACCGTCTTGGGGCCGAAACGTTTCGTCACGCCTGTGACGTCGATGGCCAGTTCGGAAGCGGGGGAGGCAGTGGACATGGTTCGGCGGGGAGCCGGCCGCCGGTCAAGGCGTGGTGGTGCTTCCGACCAGCATGACATCCACTGGCTGGCCGGGATGAAGGTCGCGGGCGGCGCCGCCTTCGAAAACGGCCTCGACCATGAAAACTAGCTTGGTGCGGTTTTCGCGGTTGTAGAGCACAGGGGGAGTGTACTCCGGCTTGGGCGACAGATAGCTCACACGCGCTTCGAGCGGCGTTTTCCGTCCGGTGAAGGCAATCTGCAGACGGTCGCCCGCCTTGAAGGCCCCGAAACGGGCCTCGGGCACGAAAAAGCGAACCTTGATGTTCTCCGGGGGCAGCAACGCCACGACCGGATTGGCGGCGGCGACGAATTCACCTTCCCGGTAGAGGGTGTCGTAGACAAAGCCGGCGCGGGGTGCAGACTGGGCCTTTTGCTCAACGCTCCAATCGGCCCGTTCTTTGGCCGCGGCGGCGGCGCTGACATCGGCTTCGGCGGCGGCCAGGGCGTCATTGCGCGCGCCGAGCCGGGCGGTGGCCAGCTGGCTGGAGAGTTCGTCCACGGCCCCTTGGTCGCGTTCATGCGTCAGGCGGGAGCGGTCGTACTCGCTCTCGGCAATGACCTTGCCCCGATAAAGCGATTCCTGACGGGTGAGTTCGAGCTGGGAAAGCTGGCTCGCGACCTTCGCCTGCCCGAGCCGGGCTTCGAGCGTGGCCAGCTCGGAAGGCCGGGCGCCTTTCTTCAGGTCCTCCAACCGGGCTTGGACGGAACGAAGCCGGTCCGCGGCTTCGCGTTGGGTCGCGACCTCCGCGGTGCGTTCGAGCGTGAACAACGGGGCGCCGGCCTCGACCTGGGACCCTTTCGCGACGGCGAGACGCTCGAGCTTCCCGGCCAGCGGTGAAGCCACATAGACAAAGTCGCCCTCCAGATAACCTTGGAACCCGGTGGGTTCCTTCCGGGCACAGCCTCCCGCGATCACCAGCGTGAGGACACACAGAATGGGAAAGCGCATGCGGCGTTCTGGCAGCAAAGGCAGGGGGCTCCAAGAAGGAAGTGGAACGCAGAGGACGCGGAGGAGGATATTCGAAATGGATTTCGGGTCTCGGCGCCCTCCGTGCCCTCTGGGTTAAAAAATCCGGATTATGAGCACCGAGGTCACGGAGTTCACCGAGAAGCCTCGAGCCATCGAATCTAGGAGTGGCATTGCCAGCGGCGAAATGTGCTGACTCTTTAGCGCCATGCCTCTGCAGGCCCCCGTAAAATCCGACATCGTTGCGCTGATCATCCGCAAGGATATCGCCGGCCTCCGAAAATTCCTGGAGCCGTGGCTGCCGGCGGATCTGGCGCCGTTGCTGGCGGATTTGTCCGTGGCCGAACTGGCCGTGCTGTTTCGCGCCAGTTCGCGCGAATTGGCGGCGACAATCTTCACCTACGTCCCGCTCGAGACGCAGAAAAAACTGCTGAAGGTGCTCAACCAGGAGCAGGTCGGAGCGCTGTTGAACGCGCTGCCGCCGGACGACCGCACGACGTTCCTCAACGAACTGCCCCTCGATGTGGCGATGCAGCTCATGGCGATGCTCACGCCGGACGAACGCGAAGTGGCCAAATCGCTGCTCGCCTACCCGAAGCACAGCGTCGGCCGGATGATGACCCTCGACTACATCGCCGTGCGGCCGGAATGGACGGTGCGCGAGGCCCTCGATTTCATCCGCGAGCACGGCTACGACCGCGAGACGCTCAATGTGGTCTTTGTCGTGGATGCGTCCGGGCACCTGATTGACGACATCCGCGTCCGCCGGCTGCTGCTTTCCCCGCTCGACCGTCCGCTGCGCGAGCTGTGCGACGGCAATTTTGCCACGCTGGCCCCGACCGACGACCGCGAAAAAGCACTCGATGTTTTCCGGAGGTTCGACCGCGTGGCGCTGCCGGTCACGGGAGATGACGGGAAGCTGACCGGGATTGTCACGGTGGACGACATGCTCGACGTGGCGGCGGAAGAAGCGACGGAGGACATCCAGAAGCTCGGCGGCACCGAGGCCCTCGATGAACCGTACACCACGATTTCGCTGCCGCGCATGGTGAAGAAACGCGCGAGCTGGCTGGTGGTGCTTTTCCTCGGGGAAATGCTGACCGCCACGGCGATGAGTTACTTCGAGGACGAAATCGCCAAGGCCGTGGTCCTGGCCCTGTTCGTGCCCCTGGTGATCAGCTCCGGCGGCAATGCCGGGTCCCAGGCGGCGACGCTCGTGATCCGCGCCCTGGCCCTGGGCGAGTTCAAATTGCGGGATTGGTGGCGGATCATGCGCCGCGAACTTGCGGCCGGCACGGCGCTCGGTCTGATCCTGGGACTGATCGGATTCCTGCGCATCGCGGTCTGGTCGATGTTCTCCACGATTTATGGGCCGCACTGGATGCTGGTGGCCCTGACGGTGGGATTTGCCCTGGTCGGCATCGTGTTGTGGGGCTCGCTCATGGGCTCGATGCTGCCGCTTGTCCTGAAGCGCCTGGGTTTGGACCCGGCGACTTCTAGCGCGCCGTTCGTGGCGACGCTGGTGGATGTGACCGGGCTCATCATTTATTTCACTGTGGCGTTCCTGATCATGCGGGGAACGCTTTTGTAACCTACGGAAGGGTGGGGGCGTCGCATTGTTTCCGGCCCGGAAAGCCGGCATTGATCCCGATCTCCCTCACTTGACCTGTTTCCCCTGCATCATACCGTAGGCATTCCCATGGGCCCGGCCTTTTCTCATTTTCGGATTTTCGGTGGATTGGCGGTTTTGCTGATCGC
>CAMAPG010000113.1 GCA_945859965.1 Opitutus sp. GAS368
GTCTGCGTTCCGAGCGTCATCCGCTCCCAACGTCCGGGCCAGTCGACCTGGTGCAGGCCGCGCGTTATCACTGTTTCCGTCAACCGCCACTTCGCCGGCAAGGTTCGCGCCACCAGGACCGCGGTGGCGGCATTCCAGCGTTGGTACTCTCCCGCCAGGTTCGTCGTGGGATAATCCGGCTTTCCACCGCCAAATTCCTCCGCGACGGAAATCACCGGCGCGCCGCGATCCGCCGCAATCTCCCGGATCACCCGCTCCGCTTCCGGGGGCACGCGGCCCAGCACCACGGGACGGCCCGGCTTGATGATGCCCGCTTTTTCCGCGGCGATTTTCTCCAGTGTGTCACCCAGCTGCTCGCAATGATCCAGGCCGATGGACGTGATGACCGTGACTTCCGGTTCCACGATGTTCGTGGCATCGAGCCGTCCGCCCATGCCGACCTCCACGATCGCGAGATCGCAGCGCTGGCGTTTGAACTGCAGGAACGCCATCGCGGTCATGAACTCGAAAAAACTCGGTTGATCGTCGGCATTGATGAGCGCCACCTGTTCCGCCAGCGGGCGCAATTCGCGGGTGTAGTCGATGATCTCCGTCTCGGTGAGAATCCGGCGGTTCACCCGCACCCGTTCGCCCAGGCGGACCAAATGGGGCGACGTGTAGAGCCCGGTGCGCCACCCGGCCGCGCCGAAAATGCCCTCGAGCATCGCGGCGGTGGAGCCTTTGCCATTGGTGCCAGCCACGTGAATGACCGGAACCGCGCGCTCCGGATGATCCAGTAACTTGACCAGGTCGCGCATGCGATCGATGCCGAAGCGCACGCCCCGGGCCTTGAGCGAAAAAAGGTAATCCTGGACGGCCGGATAGCCGGCCGCGGACGGCAGTGCAGACGTGGGACGCGAAACGCTCACGGCGAGCAGAGCACGTCAGCTCTTGGCCGGCTTTTTCTTCCGATGCAGCGCCGAGAGGAGATCCCGGAGGCGATCGCGATGCTCCAGCCGGCTGACAATCTGGTCGACGAGGCCGTGTTGCAGGAGAAATTCCGCGCTCTGAAACCCCGGTGGCAGCGTTTGCTTCGTGGTTTCCTTGATCACGCGGGGACCCGCAAAGCCGATCAACGCACCCGGTTCGGCAATGATCACATCGCCCAACGTGGCGTAGCTCGCGGAAACGCCGCCGGTGGTCGGATTGGTCAGCACCGAGATGAACGGCAGTCGCGCCGCCGCTAGGCGACCCAGCGCCGCGCTGGTTTTTGCCATCTGCATGAGTGAGAGAATTCCCTCCTGCATCCGGGCGCCGCCCGACGTGCTGAAGATGATGCACGGGGTCTTCTGCTTCGTCGCCGTTTCAATGATCCGGGTGATTTTCTCACCGGTGGCCGAACCCAGCGTGCCGCCGCAAAACCGGAAATCCATCACCGCCAGGGCCACTTTGATCCCATGAATCTGCCCCGTGCCGCAAACCACGGCTTCAGCCAGCCCGCTTTCCTTCTCATAACGCTTCAGCCGGGTGGCATAAGGCTGGGAATCGACAAAATGGAGCGGATCGGCGGAGCGGATATCGGCCGACATTTCCACAAACGTCTCCGGGTCGACCAGCGCGGCAATGCGCTCGCGCGCGCCAATGGCAAAATGGTAACCGCTCTTCGGCACCACCATCTGGTTGGCCTCAAGCTCCTTGTTGAAAACGATCTCGCCGGAGATCGGGCATTTCGTCCAAAGCCCTTTCGGGATGTCCTTCTTCTTCGGAACGATGGTGGAATACTTCGGCTTGCTGAAAATCGACATAGCAAATAGCTAACCGTGACCGAACGTGACGACGTCGAGGTTCAAACAGCCCGCGCGACGGAGCAGGAGAGCGCAGCTGTTGAGTGTGGAACCCGTGGTGAAGACGTCATCGACGAGGATATAATGTTGGCCGGGAGTTATGGCGACCCCCGGAGCGAGTGCAAAGGCATTTTTGAGGTTGGCCTGGCGCGTGCGGCGATCGAAAGCTGTTTGCGTTTGAGTATCAACCACTCGCTGCACCAAGCCCGCAATCTTCGTGTCTCCGCCGGCCGCTGCCGCCAGTTCCACCGCCAAAAGATGACTTTGGTTAAACCCACGTTCCCGCTCTTTTCGCGGGTGCAACGGCACCGGGACCAGCACCGCGCCCCGGACGAACTCTCGCAGCCCCGGGGCTTGGCGAAAAATCTCAGCCATGTCGGTCAGCACATGGACGCCGCGGTGATATTTCAGTTCAATCACCAACGCGCGGGCCGGACCTTTGAACAGCACAGCTGTCCGCCCTTCACGAAATGCCGGCACGAGCCCCTCACAATGCGGGCACATGCGTTCGCCAGCCAGCTCCCCGTAAAAAGGATGACCGCACGTCACGCAACGAGGCGACGACACCCATTCCAACTGCGCCACGCAGCGCCCACATAAATGGCGGAACGTGTCTTCGCTTTCGACCAAGCCCCGGCAGTGTACGCACGACGGCGGAAACACGACATCGGAGACTGCCCGGGCCAGGCGCCGAACTGTGGGATGCGTGATTAAAAAGGAATTCATCGATCCGAAAACGGCGGACGGCAGAGCTGCAGGTTCATGCTGGCTGAGACTTTAACTCGCTGCGCGTGGCGCGCCGTAAAACACCTTGGCGAGAAAAAGCCCGTGCGGTGGCGCCGTGAGGACACGTGCGGTGCGCTCCCGCGAAGCGAGGATGTCGGCCACCTGCTTCTGATCGATTTTCCCCTCGCCCACCGAAACGAGCAGACCGGCCAGGCTGCGCGCCATCTTGTAGAGAAATCCCTCCGCTTCGGCGATGATGCGGATCGAACGCCCGTGTTTCACGATATCCAACCGGCGCAAATCCCGGATCGTGTCCTCGCGCTTCGGCCCATTCAGCGCAGTTAACGCGCGAAAATCATGCCGGCCGCGCAATTGCGCCGCCGCAGCCTTCATCGCGGCCACGTCGAGCGGACGGAAAACCGTCCAGCAATACGGCCGCCTGAAGGGATCGGCATCGCCCTGGTGGACGTTGTAGAAATAACGTTTTCCCGTCGCCTGGAAGCGCGCGTGAAAATCAGCCGCCGCCGCGCGCACGGACTTGATCTGGATGGTGGGCGGCAGGCCGATGCGAAAGGCGGCGAGCATTTTGTCGGTGTCGTGCCGCCACTCGGCATCGAAATGAAACACCTGTTCCAGCGCGTGAACTCCCGCATCGGTCCGGCCGCTGCCATGGATGCGCGCGGGATAACCCAGAATCTCCGCCAGCCGGGCCTCAATCACATCCTGAATCCCCCTCCCACCCGCCTGGCTTTGCCAGCCGGCGAACGAGGTGCCGTCGTAGGCACAGCTGCATTTCCAGCGCTGGGAGGTGGATACCGAATGGCTCATGGGCGGAAAATTCAGCAGCCATCAAACCCTACTCGTCCCGGTCCATTTCGACCGGCGGGATCTTTTGATCGAGAAAATCCTGCAGGATGATCGTCGCCGCCCGCGAATCGATCAATCCGCTGGCCCGGATTTCCCGACGTTTCGTTTTCGCAATGGTCGATTCGGCCTCATAACTCGTCAGGCGTTCGTCCACCAAATGAACGGGCAGGCTGAATTCGGCGCCCAGACGTTCTGCAAACGCCTCCGCTTCCTTCGCCTTGGGGCCGACGGTGTCATCCATATTCAGCGGATGCCCCAGCACGAAATCGGTCACCCGCCGTGCCTTGGTCACCGCCGCCAGCCCTTGCCACCGTTTGGTTGGATCCGGATCCACCAAGGCGGGCAACGGAGTGGCCACGCCGAGATCGTCGCCATAGCTCAAGCCGATCCGACGAGAGCCCAAATCGATGCCGAGGCAACGCATGCGTCAATCAGAGCCAGCGCCGGCCACCGCTCTCGGCTTCGATCCGCTTCAACAGGGCCTTGATGTCCTGAACCCGGTTCTTGGGACAGACGAGCGTGGCATCCTTCGTGTGGACCACGATCAGATCGTCCGCGCCCACCACCGCCAGGAGGTGTTTGTCGTGGGAAACCACGATGTTGTTTTTGCCCTGCTCGACGAAGACCCGGCCGCGCAGGACATTGCCCTGGGCATCCTGCGCATTGTGCCGGGCGAGGGCCGGCCAGGCGCCCACGTCGTCCCAGTCGAAGCGCGCGGGAATCACGACCACGTTCCGCGATTTTTCCAGCAAGGCATAGTCGATGGAGATTTTTTCCAGCTTGCGGTAGGCGCGGGCCAGGGCCGGCATCAGCGGCAGGTTTTTTTCCAGGGCGGAGCGGACGGGCGCCAGTCCTTCATAAAGGGCGGGCGCGTGCTGCTTCAGGCCGGCGGTGACGACCGGCACGCTCCAGATGAACATGCCGGCATTCCAGAGGTAACTGCCGGTCGCCACGTAAACGATCGCGGTCTCCAAATCCGGTTTTTCGCAAAACGCTTCCGCCACAAACGTCTCGCATCCGAAATACGCGCCATCCCCGGCGCCCTTTTTAATATAGCCAAAGCCTGTCGCCGGCTCGTTCGGCTTGATGCCAATCGTGACGATCACGGGTTTTTCCTGCGCCACCGCAAATGCCACGCGCAGATCCTCCCGATAAGCCGCCTCATCCTTGATCACATGGTCGGCGGGCAGAACCGCGAAGACTCCCGTAGGATCACGTTGTGCGACCAAGGCCGCCGCCAGCGCCACCGCCGCCGCGGTATCGCGGCCCACCGGCTCCGCCACGACGTTCGCCGCGGGAATACCCGCCGCGGCACACACTTCCCGCACCGCCTTTGCCTGCAGGGCACTGGTAATCACAAAGGTATTTTCCGCCGACACCAGCGGGCGCACCCGTTCGACGGTCTGCGTCAGCATCGGCTTTTCGCCGACGATCGCGAGCAGATGCTTGGGGCGGCGGGCGCGACTTTGCGGCCAGAACCGTTCTCCACGACCTCCGGCGATGATAACTGCGAATGGCTGGGTCATTGTCAGGAGTTGGAGGCCCCTTCGCCGCAGGCGCAATTTCATTTGCGGTCGGAAACGAACCGGGTCTCTTTGCCAGATCGATGCCCGATCCTGCCCCCCCGCTTTCGGCCGCCGAGCTGGTTCGTTACAGCCGCCACCTGCTCCTCGATGAAATCGGGGTTGCGGGCCAGCAACGGCTCGCCGCCGCCCGCGTCCTGGTAATCGGCGCCGGCGGTTTGGGCAGTCCGGCGGCCCTTTACCTTGCCGCCGCCGGCGTGGGTACGCTGGGGATCGCGGACTTTGACGCGGTGGAAGAACACAATTTGCAGCGGCAATTGCTGCATGATTCCGCCTCGGTGGGTGAAGCCAAAACCACCTCGGCCGCCCGGCGCCTGCGCGCCGCCAATCCTTTCATCCGCATCGTCGAGCATCCGGAAGGCGTGACCGTGGCCAACGCGCTGGAATTGTTCGGCAAGTACGACGTGATCGTCGACGGCACCGATTCCTTTGCCACCCGGTACCTCAACAATGATGCCGCGGTGCTGGCCCGGCGGCCGCTGGTCTATGGCAGTATTTTTAAATTCGAAGGTCAGGTGACGCTTTTCGAACCGGCCCAAGGCGGCCCGTGTTACCGCTGTCTTTTTCCCGAGCCGCCGCTGCCCGGCAGCATTCCCAATTGCGGCGAAGCCGGGGTGCTCGGCGCACTCTGCGGCGTGATTGGCAGCTGGCAGGCACTCGAGGCGATCAAGCGGATCGTGGGCTTCGGCGAGTCCCTGCGCGGGCGCCTGTTGATCTACGATTCGCTCACGCAGAATGTCCGCTCGCTCAGAATGAATCGCAATCCCCACTGTATCGCCTGCGGCGACCGTCCGTCCCTGCAGGGGTTGTCGGAAAAAAATTATGCCGCGGAATGCATTCCGCCCCCTGCCATGAAAGAACCGGAAGATTATCCCCTCGAACTCTCCGTGATCGAAGCCAGGCACCGGCTCGAAACCGCGCCGGAGCAGACCTTGCTGATCGATGTGCGGGAACCGTATGAATTGGAAATCTGCCGGATTCCCGGCGCCGTGCACATTCCCATGCGCCAGATTCCCGAGCGGCTCGGCACCCTGCCCAAAGACCGCCACTTGCTCATCCATTGCCACGCCGGCGGTCGCAGTTTGCGGGTCACGGAATATTTGCGGGCTCACGGCTATCCCGCCGTGAGCAATGTGGCCGGCGGCATCACCGCGTGGGCGGAACAGATCGATCCCACGATGCAGCGGTATTGAGGTCCGGTTCGCCACCGCACAGTCCGCGTTCCGCGGCCATCCGGTCGACCGGCCTAAAACGTCAGACTTTCAGATCGCTCCGCGTTTCCGCCACCGTCCGCGCGTAACCGGCAAAGGCTTGCTTCAATCGCGCTGTCACCGTCGCGGGCCCCACCGTGAAACGCACGCCGTCGATCGCGGACACCGGCGTGAGGTCCTTCGTCGACGAAAGCAAAAAACATTCCTGCATCGTGGCGAGTTCCGCCGGCACCACGTTCGCCTCGCTGGCCAACACCCCGGCAGCCGGCGCAATTTTAGCCAGCAGGAGCTGGCGGGTGATGCCACCGAGAATCCCCGCGTTCAGCGGCGGAGTCACGACGCTCCCATCCCGCACAAAGGCGATATTGGAAACCGCGGCCTCCGTGATCGCCCCTCCTCCATTCAGGATCACCACCTCGTCGGCCCCGCGGGCTCGCGCCTCGCGCAGGCAGAGAATGTGATTGAGGTAATTGCCCGTCTTCCACGCCGGGTTCAGGCTCTCCGCGGGATTGCGGCGCAAACCGGTCGCCATCGCCAGACGCAGTCCCTGGCGCAGCACCTCGGGTGAAAGCATCGGACAAGGCTGGACCAGCAGCACAAAGTCGGGACGGTCGGCCAGCGCCACGTCGAGACCGATCGCGCCCCCGCCCCGCGTGATTTGTAATCGTATATAGACCTCACCCGAAAAACGCGCCTCGGCGCGGAATGCCGCCACGGTCCGCTTGATCTCGTGCAATGCTTCGGCGGAAGAAAACGGCAAATCGAGATACAAAGCCTGCGCCGATTGCCGCAGCCGCTCCCAATGCTCCTCCCACCCAAAAATCACCCCGTCATAGGTGCGCCAGACCTCATAGATCGCGTCGCCGTAGAGAAACCCGCGATTCAGCGGGGAAATCGACGGATCGTGGGCGGCATGCAGCCGTCCGTTGGTATTGGCTTGGATAAAGGAAACAGGCGGCATGGACGTGAGCCACTCTTCCGCAGGGGTGGCATGACGCCAAATAAAAAAAGCCCCCGCTTGCGCGAGGGCCGGAAGAAAAGAAATCAGTTTCCGCTTACTTCTTGCGGGCCCGCACCAGGCCCAGGGCCTTCTTGATGTTTTGCACGCTCGGCAGGGAGATCTTGAGCGCCTTGGCGATGTCGGCGCCAGTCTTGCCCGCCTCCACCAGCTTTTTCACGCTGGCGCGGGTTTCCTCGGTGATGATCGCGCGCCGGCGGCGCTTCGCCCCGCCCGCCGTTTTCTTCGCGGGACGGCCGGGACCTTTCTTCCGGCGTCCACCCGCCGCGGCCTTGACCGCAACGATGAAGGACTGCACGTCGGCAAAACCGTATTTGCCCGGGAGCGCGGCGAGCTCAGTGCTGAGCTGCGCATAGATTGATTTTTCGAGTGCCGCCATTTTGGCTTTCGCGGCCTCGAGTTCTTTAATTTTATCAGTAACCATAGGAGTTTGATATTATAGGGGGTTCAAGAGTACAGCAAGTGCCCTTGAACGATTTATACAAGACGGGAAATCTATATTAAGCTCACCGCTTTCCCATAAGCTGCGGCGAGCAGCCGGGGAAAGAACCGCCGGAGGCCGCGCTTGCATCGACCGGCCAGACGTATCACATACCCCGCATGGCCCGCATTCCCCTCGAAGACAACTTCAACGACGTCATCAACAAGTCCCAGCTCGGGCGCAAAATTTCCGACGAGGAACTCGCGGCCAAGGCGGAAATCTCACTCGCTGATCTCGCCGCGGTCAAGCAAGGCAAGCCGATGGATGCGGTGATCCGGCGGCTGTCGCGCCATCTGCGCCTGGGGCCCAATTCGCTGGAAACACTGACGCACAAGCTGTGGTATCCCACCCAGCCGGTTTTTCCCCGCGGCTTCATGATGTTCAACACCCCGTTCGAGGACATGACGGTGAACAGTTATCTGGTCTGGGATAACAAGACCAAGCTCGCCGCCGCGTTCGACACGGGAGCCAACTGTGAATCGATGTTGACGGAGATCCAGACGGCCGGTCTCACGCTGCGCTATATTTTCCTGACCCACACCCACGCGGACCATATAGCCGACCTGCCGAAACTGGCCAAGTCCACGGGGGCGGAAGTCTGGGCCAGCGAACGCGAGCCTTCCGACTATCCCGGCGCCAAGACGTTCAAGGAAAACGCCCACTTCCACCTCGGCGACCTCGCGTTCAAAACGCTCTTCACCTGGGGACATTCGCCCGGAATGACCACCTACTATGTCACGGGGTTGAGCTGGCCGCTGGCCGTGGTCGGAGACGCGATCTTCGCCAGTTCCATGGGCGGAAGCGCGACGCATTTTCTCGACCAGTATCAAAACAACAATCTGAAGATCTTCACCCTGCCCCGCGATACCGTGCTCGCCTGCGGTCACGGCCCGTTGACGACGCTCGCCCAGGAAAGAGAACACAACCCGTTTTACGCGCGCTGAACCTTCCGTTTCCCACCGATCTTTCGAAGCCATTCCTTGCCTTTGCCCAGCCTTTGGCAACCCGCTTTCAGCAAGTAAGTGCGTGATCCATTCAAAGCGTTCGTTGGACTGGCGGTGATCCTCCTGCTCGCCGGAGCCGCGCGGGCGGAAACGTGGCGGGTCGCCGTCGCAACGGACACGCAGCCCATGTCCTTCCTCGCATCGCCGAGATCATCCAGCCGCTGTAAGGCGCCACCGGCTACTTTTCATTAGACTTACCTCTGGGGTCGGGTTATTCCGTTGTCACGACACATGCCCCAATCGTTGCGCCGCAAGACCATCCTGATTTTCGCCCTGACCTTCAGTCTGGTCGTGGCTTTGATCGCGATCGTGGCCGACGAGGAAATTCGTGAGCGCCTCGGGCAGACCTATTGGATCGTGGCGATGGCTATCACGGCCTGCGTCCTGCTGATCCTGGCCGGTTATACCTGGGACCGCACCCTGCTGCAGCGGTTGCAGACTCTGCATGACGTGGCGGAGAAGCAGCACCTCATGAAGTCCTCCCCTGACGACGACG
>CAMAPG010000114.1 GCA_945859965.1 Opitutus sp. GAS368
GTGGCGGTGATGCCGTAACGTTCGCGCTTCAGGTTGCGCGAGTTGTCGTCCGAATCGGTGTTGTCGTAGTCGTACGTGACTGAAGCGATCCAGTTCTTTGTCACCTGATAGGAAAGCGCGAGGCCGAGACGCGTGGTGGTCTCGTCCACATTGGCCACGCCCTGGCGGCCCTGCAATTGCGAGGGTTCATAACCGATGGAGCCGGAAGCGGTGATCCGGCCCGTGATCGCATGCTGCACGTTCACAAAGAAACGGTTCACCAGGGTGTCGGTGTAGAGCGCGACGTTGGAGGTTTCCTCCAGCGTATAAAGATAGCCGGCGGTCACGAAGCTGCCCTTGGCATAGTCGTATTTTCCGCTGATTTCCACATAAGGCACGGTGTCGCTGCTTTCGGCCTCGCGCTGGCGGTACTCAAAACCAAGGCGGCCGGTGGCAGTGAGTTTCTTGCTGAGATTGTAGTCCCCGCCCACGAGGCCGAAATCGGAGGACTTGTCCTTGTTGTCGCCCGACTGGCGATAATCGATGGTCTGGTGGCGGTATTCCGCGACCGCCTTCATCTCGGGGAGCACCGCATAATCCACGGAAAGGCCGAAAATGTTCTCCGTCCGGTCGAGATTCGAGCCCAGCCGGGCGTTGTCATAACTATAATTCACGCTGCGCGACTTCAGGGTCAGACCCGCCTTGCTGGAAAGACTGGTCGTGAAACGTCCGTCCGCTTCATTGCGCTTCAGCGATTGGTCGGAATTGATCGGCAAACCGGCGAGCAGGGATTCAGGATTTTTCTGAATCGCATAGGTGTCGGAGATGTCGATCGTGGTGCTCTGCGAGAAGGCGTGGGCGAGGCGGGCCATGAGCGTATGACTGTCGAGTGTCTTGTCACCGGGCCGATTCTCAAAGTGATCGACATTCAACTGGTAAAGCGCCGAAACGAACGTCTGCGCGGTCACCGACGCGTTAAACTGGATTTTGGGCGAGGCGGAGAAGATCGTGCTGCTGATTTCTCCAGTTTGCGCGCCAAAGATATTGCCATCGTGGGAAATTCCGCCCGTGAGCGAAATGGTCCAGGCCTTTCCTTGTTCTTGCTCGGGGATGGGGGCGTAGATAGCCCACGCTGGCAACGAGATAGCAAAGGCACTGGCGATGAAGAAACGCGTAAGTTTCATGGATAAGCGCGGGGGCAAGGTGCGGCGAACCTAGGCGCAAATCACAGGCCTGAGCAACTACTTTCCCCGGAGCGACGGCAGGGCCGGATTGAGCAGAACGTAGAGGTTTTCCGTGAGTTTCTGCGGGGAGGTCAAAGGAAACTCAGCGGGCAGCCGGCCCGTGAGGAGGCCGGAGTAAATCTGGCCCCATTCACCCAGGCGCTCGCTGGCCGCGCCCAATGAACCGATTCCCGGACCGCGCACGGCAAGCTCGGAGAAAAAGGGCCGGTCCAGGGTTCGCGGAGTGAGCAGCAGTTCACCAATCGGCTGCTCCACCGTGATCGAATAGAAATCGCGCAGCCGCTCCGGTTGCGCCCAGACCCGCTGCGAGCCGTACCACGCCGCCCCCGCCGGGACATCCGCCATCACGCCAAAACGGCCGGTACTGCCCCGTTGCTCCAGTTCAAAGCGCATGCCGATGAAGAGTCCGGGGAAATAAGGAGGATAATTGAAGTGCAGCCGCCGCGGTTCCATCGCGTCCCGCATCAGTGGCAGGGCCTGGGCCACGAGCAAAACCGCCGCCGCCGCCCGGGGCCAGGCCGCGAGCCCCCCGTTCGCCTCCAGCAACACGTAGAAAAAGCCCGCGCCAAAAATCATCAGCAGCGGCGAAAGCCACAACACGGCCAGCCGTTCCGTTTCCCCCGAATTGAGCAGGGCCTGCGCCGTCACCAACACTCCCAGCGCCAGCGTGAAAACCCAGCGCAGCCGGTTGGCCCCCGGCGCCCGGAAGGCATACAGCCAGCCCGCGACAAAAAATGCGGACAGAAAAAGTCCCCCGCCCGACCACAGCCGCGATTTGACGTTCTCCTGGATGATCGTCAGCGCTTTGTTGCCGAGCTTGTTGAGCTCCACCGGTGGCAGCTCCGCGGAAAGGCGGGTGCGGAAAACCGACGGCTCCGCGGTGGGGTCACCCATCTTCAACGCCACATTTTGCCGCGCAAGCGCCATCGGATGGCCCGTGAGCTGGAGGTTGCGCACCAGCCATGGTGTGGCCACGAACGCGAACCCCGCCGCCAGCGAGACCAAGCCCAACACGCGGGCCCGGCCATGAAATCTCCAGGTCGCATAGCCCAGGGCGACAATCACGAGGGAGCCGGCGGAATATTCCGTGAGGAACAGGAGGCCGCAGGCGATTCCAAGTCCCGCCAGCCAGCCGGCCGGCGCCTGACCGCCGTCCCCTGCCTTTTCCTCAATCCGGTGCCACAGCCAGAATGCACCCAGCGCCAGCACCATGGAAAAAGCCACGCCATTGACGGCCACCACCTGCTGCCAGGCGGACACCGAAACCATCAGCGCCAGCGCCGCCATCCAGCCGACGCGCGGAGTGAACAGCCGCCGGCCCAAATCATAGGTGAGCAACGCCGCCATCCAGAAAAAAAACAGGTTGAGCCCGAGCAGGAAATAATCGCCGCCGAATCCATCGGGCGATACCGGCACCCGGGCAAACAATGATTCACGCACTCCCGCCGGCAGCAACCGAAGGCCGGCCGCGATGGCCAGCGAATACAACGGCGCATGATGCAGCTCGGGAAAAGGTTTTTGCGGATCGAAGCGCTGGCCACGGGCGGCCAGCACCGCCATCGTCTGAGGATAATTGACCTGCGTGGTGAAGCCCGCGCCCCGCGCGAGCTGGTGGCCGACATCCGCCTGGAGCAACGTCGTTTCGGTCAGCGGCCCGTGAAACTGCTTCCAGGCCACGAGCAACGACAACACCAGCCCGCCGAGCACAACCGCGCCGAGCCGCACCCAGCGCGCACCCGCGCCCATCTCGAGCCAGTGAACGAGTTCCTGGGAGGATTTCATGGGTGGAGCGCATTGACCCGAACGCGCTGGTTTTTCCGCCGAAGCGCATTGGGGTCAATGCGCTCCACCTTAAGGCAACGCTTCATCGGTCCGTCACATCGAGCTCCGGCCATTGCGAAATCTTGCGATGCAACGTGCGGCGGCTGATGCCCATGAACTCTGCGGCCTTGGTCCGGTTGCCGCGCGCCTTGATCAGGGCTTCGCGCAACAGGCGCTTTTCGTTTTCCTCCACCGAAAGCGGATTCAGCAACGCACCCGCCTGGGCGGGGGCGCCACCCTGCCCGCCCGGCAGGCCGGCGGGCGCGGCCGCCGCGCCGCGAAACTTGGGCTCGAGGTCGAATTCGGTGAGCCTGCCGCCGCGGCGCAGCACCACGGCATTTTCGCAGAAATTCCGCAGCTCGCGAATATTGCCCGGCCAGGCGTAGGCCTGGAGCGTGCTGAGCGCGCCCGGCTCCAGCGTGAGCGGCGGCACCCCGTTTTCCTGGGAAAACGCGTTGAGGTAATGCGCGAGCAGCAGCGGGATGTCCTCGGCGCGTTCGCGCAACGGGGGCACCGTGATACGGACCACGTTGAGCCGGAAAAAAAGATCCTCCCGGAACTTCCCCTCGCGCACGAGGCTTTCCAGCGTGCGGTTGGTGGCCGCCACCAGGCGCACATCGAGCTCGATCGGCTTGGATCCGCCCACCCGCTCGATCGACTTGGTCTCGAGAAAACGCAGCAGCTTCACCTGGGTGGAGGCGGTGATCTCCCCGATCTCGTCGAGAAAAAGCGTGCCGCCGTCCGCCGCCTCGAAGCGCCCGATGCGCCGCTCGGTCGCGCCGGTGAACGATCCGCGCTCATGGCCGAAAATTTCGCTCTCGAGCAGGCTTTCCGATAGCGCCGCGCAATGCACCGCGATGAACGGCGCGCGCGCGCGCGGGCTCGCCTGGTGAATCGCCTGCGCCACCAGTTCCTTGCCGGTGCCGGACTCGCCATCGATCAGGACCGTGGCCCGCGAAGGGGCGACGAGTTTCACGCGGTCGATCACTTCCTTCAGCTTCGCCGAATTGCCGATGATCCCCTCCATGCTAAACTTCTCGTCGAGCCGTTCGTGCAATTGCTTCACCTCGACCTCGAGCGTCTTGGTTTTGAGCGCGCGCTGGATCAGGACTTCGAGCCGCTCGATGTTCACCGGCTTCGCCAGGAAATCCACCGCGCCGCGCTTCATCGCCTCGACCGCCGTCTCGATGTTGCCGTAAGCTGTCATCATGAGCACCGCCGGCCGCGTCGGCAACGCGAGCGCCTTGTCGATCACTTTCAGACCGGACTTTCCCGGCATGCGCAGGTCGGTGAGGATCACATCGAACTCCTGCGCATCCATGAGATTGAAGGCCTCGTCGGCATTGCCGGCCAACGAGACGTCGTAATGCTCCGCCAACGCCTGTTGCAGTCCCTCGCGGGTATGCTTCTCGTCGTCGACGATCAATACGCTCGGCACCATATGCGACCATTCACAGGGGCCGCCGCGCGCTGGTCAAGCCCAGTGGCGGGAGCCTCGTCCGGGCTCAACTCGTTCTCATTCTCGTAATTGTTCCTCGTTCTCGCTTCAGGAATCTCAGAACTTTTGAGAACGAGGAACGATTACGAGAATGAGAACGAACCGGAACAGGCGCCGCCAGCGCGCTCACTTCTTCGGCTCGGCCAGTTTCTGGGCCACCGGCGCGAGCTGGCTCAGCGTGATGCTCGGCGGCGGGGTGGTATCCACCAGCGCCAGGAATTTCTCGCGGCGCGCCTGGAGCAAAACCCGCACTGCTTCCTGCTGGGCGACGTCGAGTTTCACGTCGTGGCTGACCCATTCCAGTTTCATCGTGGGCGAGACCATGCCCAGCACGCGATAGAGTGAACGCTGCTGCAGCCGGGCGATCTGCTCATCGGTCAGGGGGGCGGGATCCGCCGCCGCCGCGGCTTCGCCTTTGGCCATCCGTTCGGCCCATTTTTTCCGCTCCCCATTATAGTGCGTGCGTTGTTCGGCCGTCAGCAGCCGGATCAAGTCGCGGTCAAATTCAGCGTCGATCTGGTCCATCCGGAGGCGAAACGCGTCGATCTCGGGGCGAAGCCGCTCGATGTCCGCCACGAGCTTGGCCCGGTTCAGCGGACGGGGGGCATCTTTCTTGGCTTCCGGTTTCGCCGGTTTTGACGTTCGGCCAAACTCCCCCAACAACGGCGCAGGCGGCGGCGGCAGCGGCGGTTTGCGGTCGGTCCAGACCCGCGCGGCGAATCCGGCGACAAAAACCAGCACGGTCAAAACCGCGATGAACACGCGTTGTTTCATAGGTTCAACCCCAAGGCCTGGGCTTCGTCCTCCACTTGCTGCCAGTCGGCGAGATTGCGCTCGTTCTCCAGGCGCGTGGAGCGTTCGTGGAGATAGAGCACCGCAAAGAGGCAGATCGCCGTCGTCGCCGCGCTAAACGCGACCTGGCTGGAAAACGAAGGCAGCTCGATGCGCACAGCCCGCAGCACCCGGTCGGCGAAGCCCGCGCGCAGTTGGGCGGCGCCCCGTTCGCGCAAACGGCGCCAGGCGGTCGGCTCCGGGCCCTTGGCCGTGCGGAGCACTTGGGTCGCAAAACCCGTCCGCAACTGGGCCGCCGCTTGTTTCTGCAACTGCTGCCAGGCATGGGATTCAGGTTTCATCAGGAATGAGGGGGTTGATAAAATTCACGGAGGCGTTCCCGGGCCCGGTGCAGGCGGGCTTTGATCACGGCGACACTGGTACCCGTAATTTCCGCCATTTCCACCTGACTGCGGCCTTCTTCCGCCAGGGCGAGCAGGGCGCGGTCCTGGGGACGGAGCTGAGCCAGGGCATGCCGCAGCGCATCGAGTTCCTCCGCGTCCACCGCGCCGGCCGGCTCGGGGATATTCTCGTGCTCGGCGCCAAAGGGCAGGAAAATGCGCCGCAGTTTCTGCCGGCGGAGCTGGTCGATGCAGGTATTGCGCGCCAGCCGGAAAAGCCAGGACTCGAATTGCGCGGGTTCCTGCAGTCGGTCGATCGCCCGGACCATTTTGATGAAAACCTGCTGCGTCAGGTCTTCCACATAATGGCTCCGCGTTGTCATGGCGTAGACAAACCCCGCCACCCGATGTTGGTAGTTGACAATGATCTCCCGGAGCGCGACTTCGTCGCCTTGCTGCGCTCCGCGGACAAGATCCGCCAGCGCGGTCGGTGAAGTTGATTCCATGCAGCAGTCATTGATTATAGTCAGCAAGACGACCGTAGCGCCAGAAAGATTCGAAATATCCCGCCTGTTCCCCAAAAACTTATGCAACCTTTTCATCCCCTGTGCGTCAGAGTACGCCTGATGTCGAAACCGACCTTCCTCTTCGGCGCCGCCCCCCTGCTTGCCGCCTTGTTTTTGACCGCGGGCTGCAACCACGGCCGGGAGCCGGATCACATGGCAGAGGCCCAGATCCAGGGCGAAAAACCGGTCGCGATGAAGGGCGACGGCCGTTTTTTTGACGGCAAAGTCACCGCCTTGGTCACCGTCAGCCGGGGATTCGGCAAGGGGATGACCCGCAAGGAGGCCAAGGGCATCCGCCAGCAAACAGAGATCAAACCCGAACTCGACAATTTCACGGGCTTGGAAGACACCTCCGAGGAAGCTCAGGAACGCTATTACGAGGAACTGGTCCGCCGGGAAACATGGCGCCGTGCCGGCGGCAGTCCCCTCCCCCCGGTGACGGTGCGGGTTAACCTGCAAAACCAGGGTTCCGCGCCGGTCGAAGTCGAAATCCTCGAGGTAAATTCCGACTTGGGCAATTTTGCCGTGCGCCCCGCCAAGCTCGCCTTGGCCGCCGGCGAGACCAACCAGCCGAACCCGATGATTTCACAGCTCGGCGTCACCTCGGATACGATTCCCGTAACCGTCGGCCTGCGCATCGGCGGGAAAAAAGAGACCCAGACGATCCTGGTGAAGAGCATCTTCACCAGCATTAAAAAGCAGCAGCCGTAAGCCCAACGGCAGTGGGGGGCTTTGCCAAACCGTAGGCCAGGTCATTGACCTGTCAGCCAATTCCAAAGACGAGCTTCGCCTCAGCTCTGCAGCATCCGCACGCGGCGGTCTTTCCGCGGAAATTGGAGCGTCACGACCGTCCCGACGCCTTCCTTGCTTTCCACACCCACCTGGCCGCCGTGTTCGCGCATGATCCGCTGCACGATCATGAGCCCCAGACCGTGCCCGCCGGGTTTCGTGGTATGATATGGCTGGAACAGCCGCATCATGTCCTCGTGCTTGATGCCCGCCCCGGTGTCGCCGAAGAGCAGGAAGACAAAATCGTCATCGGCGCGCGAACGGATCCGCATCTTTCCGCCCGGCTGCATCGCTTCCATCGCATTTTTGGTCAGGTTGAAAAACACCTGCTTGATCTGGTTCCGATCGGCCATCACCGGCGGCAGTTCGTGCGGCGTTTCCGCCTCGACGACAATGCCGCGGTCCGCGAGTTCGCGATGCTGGAAACTCAGCACTTCGGCCAGAAAGTCGGAGAGGTTGGTCTCGGCCAGGTCGGGCGGACGCGGCCGGATGGCCTCGAGGAAATGGCTGATGATGCCATCCAGGCGCTGCACTTCATTGCGGCAGATCTCCACCGATTCGGACAGCGACTCCGCATCCTTGGAGGCCTTCAGTTTCTTGAGTTTCCGTTCGATCAGCTGCAGGTGAATGGTGAGCGAATTGAGCGGGTTGCCCAGCTCATGTGCGACCCCGGCCGCCAGCAGGAGGATGGACGAATTGCGCTCGTCCTCGATGCGCTGCTCGGTCGTCAGCTTGTCCTTGGTGACATCCGAGAGAATCACCGCGAAGCGGCGCACGTCCGTTTTCCCCTCCCCGCGAAACGGCACCATGTAGAGCCGCACCGTGCGCGTCTCCGGGTAAGTGAGCTCAAATTCGCGCGCCAGCACCGGCAGGACGGACCCGGCCCCGGACGATTCGTCCTCCAGGGACGAGCCAAGGGAAGGCCGCAACCCGGGAATCAGGCGCCAGAGGACCTGGCCAGTGAGTTCATTGGAACCGAGCCCGATGAGGCGGTGCGCCGCGGCATTGGCGTACTCGATCGCGCCGTTGGAACTGATGACCAGGACGCCTTCCTGCAGGGTGTTGAAAATCTCCTCGAACAATCCGCGCTCGCGCGCCAGGCGCTGCACCAAATTGGCCAGGTTGACGGAATCGAGCGTATCGAGCCGCCCGAGCACGCGATCGAGCGAAGAGGTTTTCTTGCCGGCCATCTTTAATTGCGGATTTCGGATTGCGGATTTCGGATCGCCCCGGAAAAACGGGCAGCGGCGACTGTCCGGCTTGCTTAATCCGCAATCTGCGATCCGCAATCCGCAATTGCTGGGAGCTCAATCCAGTTTGACCACAAAGAGGCATGGGCGCGGCGGAGCCGCAATCAAAGTCGATCCCCTAACCGTTTTACAGAAGGTAACAAAGGAACCTCAGGGTGAGCCTCTTCGTTTCCTTCGTTACCTTCTGGAATAATTCCGGCGTTTGAAGGCCAATCCCTCGCTCCGTTCTCTCCTTTCCTCCTGTTAAAACTGCCTTGGCCGGATGAGACAAACAACTAGGTGAGAAAATCCATCTGCGCGGGATCGACGCGGCCGGACAGCAGCTTGCGGAGAAAAAGTTCCCGGTGGTGGCGGCTGCGGCCCAGCCGCAGCACCGCCTCGCGATGCTCCTCCGTCCCGTAGCCTTTGTGTTGCGCAAATCCATACCCGGGGGCGTTCGCCTCCAGTTCGCACATCAGCCGGTCGCGAGTAACCTTGGCGATGATCGACGCCATCGCGATGCAGAGCGACCGGGCATCGCCGCGCACAAGGCCGACATGAGGATACGGAAAATGGCGCAGCGCCAGACCATCGACCAGAATCCGGCACGAGACGGTCGGTTGGAAATTCGCCACCGCCTCGGGCGCCGAGAAAAGGTCGGGTTCGATCTTTTGCTCAAAGGCACTCGGCGGATAAATGCCTTCCAGGGCCCGGCGCATCGCCAGCTTGGTGGCACCCAGGATGTTGAACTGCTCGATTTCCTCCACCCCCGCCACGCCGAAATGCGCGTGGATCTGTCCTTGGGCCGCGAGCGTTTCGAACTCGAACCACAGTTCATCGCGCTCGGCCGGAGTGAGCAGCTTCGAATCGTTGACCCGGCCGGCCTTCGTCAGCGCC
>CAMAPG010000115.1 GCA_945859965.1 Opitutus sp. GAS368
CTGAAACGGATCGCGCTGCGATGAATCCGTCCAGGAGGGCGCATTCATTTTTACCGGGGACACCTTGATTCCACCCGGCTGAAATACGGGAGGCGCGGAGGTTTGGACCGCGACGAATTTACCGGCCGCAACTGGCAGCGGAACCACCGCTGCCGAAACCGGTGCTGGCGGTGCGGGAGTCGCGACGGTTTGCGGCGGCATGGATCGCGACGGCCGATACAGAATGGGCCACACTCTCCAGCCCAGCAACGCCACCGCGGCCACCGCCATGATGCCAACGACCAGAGGATTTTGCAGCAGCTTCATTTATGGTTTCGCCTCCTGTGACCAGATCTGAACCGTTGCCTTCGCCTGCCGCACCGAATTGGAATCGCCAGCCACGACTAATTCGAGCAGGTCAACCCGCCGATTGGGCTTCTGCACTATCCGGGTGAAGCTCAACAGACGCCGATACGGGGAGTTGGTCGCGGAAGCATCCAGCGCCGGGGCGAGATCAATCGTCGCCGTGATGATCAATATCTCCTGGCCTCCGTTGGTTTGGGTCCGGGACGCGCCTCGCTGATACGTGGCGTCGAGCTGCAACGCCGTTGCTTGTTCGCGGAGATCGTTTTCCCACTTGGCGTATTCCTCCGGCCCGGTGAACAGCAATTCTTTCGCTTCCTGGAAGCGTCCATCCGCCCTGGCGATCTCGGATGCGTCCATCTTTCGCTCCAGCTGATGCACTTCGTCCGCCAGAGCCGCCACGCTGGAAGATTTCTGTTTAAGCTCCCGGTCCGCCAGCGTGAGGCGGTCGACGCTTCCCCACACCAGCCACGCCGACACCGCCAGCACCAGGAGCAGGACCAGGCGCACCAGCGAAGCGCGCCAGAATGGATCCTGGATTTTCTGGCTTGCGAACAAGCGCGGCACCCGGACGCGGATCGGGGGCGGCTTCATGGGATCACCCCTTCAATGAGGAACGTATGATTCGTTCCCTTTCCGGCGCCGCGCGAAGTTGGCGCCCCGCTCATGACACTGCGATCAACCTTCACGTGGAACGGTCCCGAGATGAGCTTGTTGGTCATCGAAGTAATCGCGGCCCGGAAGACGGTTTCAGGCGAGGAGTTCGTCGTGGGCTGGGCCGCGCCCGCCATCCTGACAGACCAGGCGTCGTTGGTTCGAGCGACGCGCACCTCCGTGAGGAGCAATTCATCCGGCACCGCCTCGGTCACGTAACTGAGAAACATGGCCGGTATGGGCGGCAGGTTTTCATCCAGGACCACCCGGACCAGTTCCATCTGGCGCGCCATCCCGGCGTTGCGTTTCTGCCAGTCGTCCCTTTGCTTCTGCAACGCGAGCATCAGCGCCTCCTGCTTTTCAATCGCCACCAGCCAGTCGCGCCGCCGCGCCTCGATGAAGCCCGTGCTCGCCAGGGAAACCGCCAGGAGGATGAGCAGGATCAAACTGGTGAGCGTGAGCAGGCGCCGGCGCCGGGGAGCCTGGCGGGCTTCGATGGTGATCAGATTGGCATCGTCCTTTTCCGGCAGCTTCGCCGCCTGCTCGGCCCAGTAGAATGGCGATGGCTCGACGGGGCTGACCTTGACTGGCAAATGCAGCAGTGATTCCAGCAGGGGCGCCTGCGCCTGCGCTCCGGTGCCGAACAGCCACACGCTGCCCACCACGAGTCCCGATTGCTGTTCGGCAAACCCGATGGTGCGCATCAACTCCACCGACAACGGTTCGAGCTGCTGGTTCCATCGGTTTATCAGGGTGCGCGCGAGGCACACGCGTCCGTCGCCCCGCCCGATGACGACCGTGGTGGTGCTGTTTGTCTCGGCGGCCAGCAGCGCCAGCTCATCTTTCGCCAAAGGCAGTTTCTTCAACTGGCTGCTGAGCACCGTGGTCGTGGAGAGCAGGCGGACCAGTTGCAGGCTATTCTGCGTGCATGCGGCGGCCAATTGATCCACCAGCGCCTGGGGAAAAACTTGCAGCAGCGCCGCGTCGGAATTCTTCGTGGGCATGGCCGGCTGCGCGGCCCACGCCGGATCGCCGGTGAACGTCTTCAGGGTCCGCACGCTTCTTTCGAAAATTCGATCCAACGTCCGGCCTTTGGCCGACGGCACTTCTAAGACCTGATGGCTGAGACGCGGATGCGCCAGGACCATGGCCACGTGCCGGCCTTCGGTGCGTGTCATTGCCGCCGCCTCGGCGATGACGGGCGCGAGCGCGGCAAAATCCGGGAGAGAATCCGGGCTATCCCACGTGCCGGCGGCCGAGCCGCGCTGCATCGCCACGGCCTTCAGTTGGCCGTTGAGCCAACTCACGCACAGTAGGGGTTTATTCATTCGGTTTTAATCCGGTCGGGAGCAGGGGGGAAATGCCTTTGGGCGTTGCCTGAATAGAATTCCGTTTTGAACTTTGCGTTGCCCACAGAAGTTCAAGACGGATCTCACCGTTGAGGTGTCATGAAGCATCATCATGGCGGACATGGCACCTCGTTGGGGTAATAAGCACCCTTGTAAAGGGTCTGCACGGCCGCCCTCATCGCGGATTGCGCAGCCGACATATACGCTGGTGGGTTATTGCCGGCTCTAGGGAAGCCCGCGGCAGCCCACGTGTCGTAAGCATTCATGTAATCCATCATACTCTGCACCACTTTTACATTTTGATTCGTGGGCGCTTTGGGATTCTGATATGCCGCTAGGAATTTGTCCACGACCGAAGCCATGTCCATGCCACCCGATGGCGAAATTCCGGTGATGCTGCCTCGCCATACTCGTTCGTCATAAACGAACGAGTTGTTGCGGATGAGGACTTGCTGAGAGTCGAGCACGCCGCCCGAAGCTGAGTCTTTGTGCAGGCCGAGAATCGAGTTTTGAATGAAATAACCCTCAATCCCGGCGGGGTTGGTTATGGCGTTGACGGGCACGGTATTTGTCGCCCGCCAGTCGATAGAATAACGTCCCAACAAGGACGAGGACGAATTGGTCGCCGCGTAAGTAGTCAGCACGAGGCGGACAAAGAGCGGCGAGAGATTGATACGTTGAATTTTCAGGTCGTCTCCACTGCCCGTCCAATTGGTAAATACTGGCGTCGGCGGCACCGTTCGTTCGGCCACGTTCCAGATGTTGGTGAAGTCGTTATCGGAGGGAATACCGTTCGCAGGGAAAGCGGGCAACGCCGGGCCCATGCTCGAAAGAATCATGACCCGAGCGCGCACGGGCGCAATGACATTGCCGCTGCCGTTGGTGACGGTGGAACCAGCGTTGTTCTGGGTGTAGGGCACTCGTCCGCCATTGACCCCGATTTGCATCGAGGGATCGATGAGCATGACGCGCATCTGCTTGCGCGAATTGGTGGTGACGTTGGAGCTGTCAACCCCAAGCTCGGTCGCCACTATCGACGGCCAGTTGGTGTTACCGGGAATGGACCGGTCGCGCAGGATGCTCTGCTGAAAAGCGCCACTCAATGATTGCAAATAAGCGCTCTCCCGGTTTCCGGCGATCTGATCCATTTGGCGAATCAAATGCGGAAGCAGGATGGCGGCGAGGAGGGCAATGACCACAAGGACACCGATCATTTCAATCATCGTGAAGGCAAGCTCACGCCGGTTTTTAGCCCGGGAGTTCGTCGTGAAATCGATACTCATAAATTACTGGATGAGGTCGGAGCTATACTTATCCAAGCCCGCACTGGTTCCACCCAGGTTATTCAGCATGTCGTACTCCGGAACGCCCGTCGGGTTGCTGCCTGTCTGGCCATGCCGGTTGAAATGGGGACACTCGTTCGCCCAGAGTGTGTAAATGGACATGAAACCGTGCATGGCCACCATGACGGCGTATTGGGAGGAACCGCTGTTTGCGCCAGAGGTCCATTGCGAGTCGAAGAACTCTTTTGCATCCATTACGAAGGCCTCCGAGGTTGCATAGGCATTTTGGCCCCCCGTGATGCTCCCGCGCCATCCATCCGGCTCAAACACGTAGCTGATGCTGCGCGTAATGAGGTAACGCGTCCTCAGGTCCGCGTTCATGTCGCGCAATCCGAGATCGGTTCCCTCAATGTAATACGCATCCCAGCCAAGGCCCCCGGTCGGCAGACTTAACACAGGGCTGTTGTCGATGGAGAACTTGCCAACCCCGGCGGTGGTGCGGTTGACCATGATCAATTGGTGGAAGAGCGGCTCAAGATTGAGCTTCTTAATCTGCAAATCGCCGCCGGTCCCGGCCCACGACGTCCACGTAGCGCTCGTCGGTTTTGCCCCTTCCGGCGCGGCCCAGATGGCCGCGAACTCGGTGCTCGATAATGCGACGCCGCTAGACACGGGCAGCTCCTGGGAGAGCGAGGAAACCAGTAACACACGCGCGCTGATCGGTCTGGCCGTTCCGTTAGTGGTCTGAGTGTAGGGCAGTCCCGCTCCGCCGATGCTCAAGCTTGGGTCCACGAGAAAGGCGCGGGCATAGCGGCGCGAATTCGTGGCCACCGCCGTGGTGGACAGTGCCATTTCGTTCGCGACCTCCGCCGCCCACGTCGTGTGGCTGGGAATGGTTTTGTTCTTGAGGATGTATTGCGTGTAGGCATCTCCGATCGCGCTCAGGTCGGCTGTCTCCTTCGTCAAAGCCCCCTGGTCAATCCGCTTGATTACCGAGGCCGCCACCGCCAGCGCGATGATGGCGAGCACCGTCAGCACGCCAATGACTTCAATCATGGTGAAGCCCGCGTTCACCGGAGAGCGCAATATCGCCCTTGGCATTACCTGCAACTTTCGGGTGCCGGGGGGGTGAATCCCAAGGGGATTGCAACCCTGGGCTGAACGATTCAATCCCTTTGGGATTGGCCGGAATTCGGCGCTGCCTTCCTCCGCGGTTTGAATGTGTAAGTTCATTGGCTCATCAACCTCACTTTCCAATGGCGCTCATCACGGAGATGAGCGGCAGGTAAATCGACAGCGCGATCGCGCCCACCATGAAAATCAGCATCAGCGTCATGGCCGGCTCCAGAAAGCTGAACACTTTCTTGATGCGGCGCGGAATGATTTCGTTGTAGTAATCCGAAACGTTCTGCAGCGACTTGTCCAGCGAGCCGGTCCCTTCGCCCATCGTCACCATGCGCAACAGGATGGGAGGGAAAATTTTGTGCTTCCGCATGGCTTCGCTGACGGTGTTGCCCGCCTTCACGTCCGTCTCGACGCTGCTCACGGCCTGCTCCACCGGCACGCAGTCGATCAGGCCCTGGCAAAGAGTCAGCGCCTGAATGATGGAGATGCCCGAGCTGTAAAGGATGGACAAATTGTGGGCGAATCGTGACATCGCCAGCATCAGGTTCAGCTCACCAAAAATCGGCAGGTGGATCTTGACGTAATCCACGGCGTAGGCGAAGCGCTTCGACATCCGCCGCCCGATCGGAATGCCGATCATCAGGAAAATCAGGACCAGGACCCAGACCCACCAGGTGGCCTTGGCGAAATCGCTCACCCCGAAAATGATGCGCGTGAGCAGCGGGATCGGGACTTTCAATCCTTCGAGCAGGATCACGAATTTCGGGATGATAAACGTGAACAGGAACAGACCAAAGCCCGACACCACCGCCAGCGTGATCGCCGGATAAAGGCTGGCCTGCCGCACGTCCGCGAGCACTTGTTCCACCCATTCCAGATATTCCTTCAGGTCGGTGAACGCTTCAGGCAGTTTGCTGCTCAACTCTCCAGCCCGCACGATGCTGACAAAGTGCGCCGAGAACGTTCCTGGAAATTTCTCCAGCGACTCATAGAAGAGCAGGCCTGATTCGATGTGCTGCTGCATGCCCCCGATCACCCGCTTGAACCGGGGATACTGGCAGTCCTGGCCGGCCTGCTCCAGCGATTGCAGGAGTGGAATGCCCACGCGGCACTGAAAGCTCATCAGCGTGCAGAATTCAATCAGCTCCCGCCGGGGCACTTTGCCAAATGCGGTCCAGGATTCCTTTCGCGCTACCGCTTTCGCGCTGGCCGTGGGCGGCGCCTCCATGGTCGCCTCCAGCAGCCACATGCCGCTGGCCTTGATTTTCTCTTCCAGGTCGGGCTCGCTCTGGGCCGACATCACGCCCTTGACGTTGCGGCCTTTGTTATCGATTGCCTGGTAACAAAATACTGCCATGGTTCGTGTCTGGTTTATGGTGTGGTCACAAGCGCGTCGACCGCAACAGTTCCTCGATGGTGGTGATTCCCTGCATCGCCTTGAGCAGTCCATCCTCGAACATCGTTTGCATCCCGCCGGCCCGGGCCAGCCGCAGATACTCCGGCGCTCCGGCCCGCTTGACGATGGGGTCGTGAAAGCGCTCGTCGATCATCATCAACTCGAAGATGCCTCTTCGGCCCCGGTAACCGCTCCGTTTGCATTTCGAACAACCCGCGCCGCGCCATAACTGCATGGGAATTCCCGGCGGCGGTGGCAGCTTCAAATCGTCGAAAACCTTCTCGGGATGCTCCAGCGGCTCGCGGCATTTCTCACAAATCGAGCGCACCAGGCGCTGGGCGAGCACGGCGACCAGGCTGGAGGGGAGCAAGTAAGGCTCGACTCCCATGTCGATCAGCCGCGGGATGGCGCCCGCGGCGTCGTTGGTATGCAGCGTCGAAAAAACCAGATGGCCGGTCAGCGCCGCGCGCACCATCAACTGCGCGGTCTCCGTGTCCCGCGTCTCGCCCACCAGAATGATGTCCGGGTCCTGCCGCAGCAAAGCGCGCAGGCCGGCGCTGAACGTCAGTCCGATCTCCTCCTTGATTTGGACCTGGCGCACCAGCGTCATCCGGTACTCGATGGGATCTTCCAGCGTGAAGGTGCTCACCTCCATGGTGCTCACTTCCCGCAAGACCGAGTACAGCGTCGTGGACTTGCCGCTGCCCGTCGGTCCGGTCACCAGCACCACGCCGTACGGCTCGCTCACCGCTGAGCGGAACGATTGTTCCACTTCCGGCGCGAAACCAAGGGAACTCACCGTCACCATCTGCATCGTGGGATCGAGGATTCGCGCCACCACGTTTTCGCCAAAAGCCGTCGGCAGGCTGGACACACGCAGGTTCACCTGGCGTCCGCCCACGGCCACCGTCGCCCGGCCATCCTGCGGCACCCGCGTCTCCGCCACATCCAGTTCCGCCACGATCTTCATGCGTGTGGTGACCGCGGACTGCATCGCTTTCGGGATCAGCGCGTCCTGGTAAAGGACTCCGTCCACGCGCGTCCGGATTCGCATCAACTGCTCCGCGGGTTCGAAATGAATGTCGCTCGCCCCGCTGTTGACCGCGGCGGTGATGATCTGGCTGACGAGCCGGATGACTGGCGCATCCTCATCCGTGTCTCCAGCCTGGGTGAGCACTTCTTCCAGGGAGAGAGCTGCCTCCTCGGCTTTCTCCTCCAGGATTTTGTCAATCGATTCCTCGATCGTGTCGCCCGATCGGTAGTGCAGTTCGAGGCAGTTCAGAATGTCCCGTTCGGGCGATGTGACCACTTTGATCGTCAGGCCCGTGATCTGATGCAGCGCATCGATGGCCACCACATTGAACGGGTCGGCCAGCGCCACCGTCAGGGTGTGATTGGCGCGGGACACCGGCATGGCCCGGAAACGCCGCGCCATGTCCGCCGGGACCAACTGGAGCAGGGCGGGGTCAATGTCCACCCGCTTCAGGCTGATCGTCTCGGCCTCCGCCTCCTTCGCCAGGAAATCGGACAGGACTTCGCCCGAGAGCAGGCCAAGCTGGACGAGGGTCTGGCCCATCGAACCGCCTTTGCGCTTCTGCTCGCGGCGCGCGAGTTCCAATTGCGCGTTCGTGAGCACGCCCGCGGCGAGCAGGCGCTCATCGAAACGGAATGTGATTGGAGGTGCGTTCAAGTTATGGGCGTGTGGCTTGCGCTCCGGCCTGGCCACGGCAGCGGTCTATTCAGTCGGGCCGATTAGGATGAAAGGCGGATGGCACCCCGGTGGCCCATCCGCCCTCCATGTAGTCGATATAAGAACTTCGTTGACCCAGTGCGGCTTCTAGCGATGGGTGACGTAGATATACACGGTTGTGGGAGTCCCTGTTGCGTATTTTACACGTCCAACAAGATCAGACGTCCCGATATCCGTCCCAAGCGCCGCCCCGTCGAGTCGGTCGTTCAGATCCTTCGCATCAGCCTCCTCAACGCCTGGAATTACTGCCTGAACCACGACTCCGCCGACGGCGTCGTTCACGGCCCCGGTTCCATCGAGATTATGAGAGGCATTGATTGCCGTAGCCGTCACGCTCACTAGTCCTGCGGTAACGACTTGAACACGCGAGTTCGTATCGCCGATTTTGACTTGGAACCTCTTGTCGAGGAAGCCCTCAGTCAGGAGCATCCCGTCATAGTTCGTGGCAACAGAAGCAGCCGTAGTGAACAGGACGCCGTTGCTTGATAACAGAGACCCGAATTTCGCGTAGTGGTCCACGACGGCTAATTTCACCGTGTTGTAACTAACGGCCGTGTTGTTGATGCGCGCGCTATTGATGGACTCGAACACTTTGGGGAGCACCAAGGCAGCCAAAATGGCGATCACGGCCAGAACGCCAATCATTTCGATGAGCGTAAACGCCTGGGCATTTCTATACTGCGTTTTTTTTATTTGCATAATTGATTTGAAGTTTCGATTTGAATTTCGAATTTTCTGACTCTGTTGTTTCTGAGTTTCCATTGTGTTTTGCAGACCAATACTAGCCCGAAGTGTGCACTGTTCAAATTTGGATTGTGTGACGTTTGCGTGACGCATCGGTGTTTTGCCTGGTTTTCGGATATGACTCTGGCGGTGTGAGTTAGAGATTTTCCTAGACTCTACTAGACACCGCTGAGGCTTTTGTTCATCAAGCCCCCGTTGGCACTCACGCCGCAGAGCTGGAAGCCAGCCTCCACATTCCCGTCAAGGATGTGCTTCGACAGCTGACCCAGGCCGGACGGATACATCGATCGGAGCACGAAGGCCTCTATCTCTACACCTCTGCGTCGCGCAAAGAGCGTCAGCAGCAACTGCCCGCCCGCAATGCATTGGAGCAAACAGGCAGCCAGGAGCACCACGCCGTCCAGGCCGCCATTGTGCTCTTCTACAGCCTCCTGGATGAGCAGCAGCGGCGGCTCTTCGCTGGGCTGGAGAGTTTGAAGCTGGGGCATGGTGGAGATCGCCAACTGGCTCAGCTCCTCGGGCTCGGTGAGGA